>NZ_JAIUKB010000065.1:0-39764 GCF_020176785.1 Saccharopolyspora sp. 6V
CTCTACGAACCCGGGGCGGTCCGGCCCCGCCCGCCACGCCCCGCGGTCCCGTCAGCCGCTGAGCCGCCGACCACGCGGAACGCGGCGGGCCGCGGACTTGTTCAGGCGAGCCACTTCGCCGCGATGTGCCGGGCGAGCTGCGGCAGCAGGTCGGCCGCCTCGCGGATGCAGCGCTGCGGGTCGGGTTCGACGTCGGTGAGCGCGAAGACGTCGGCGAACCCGGCGTCGCGGAGCCGTTCCGGCGCGAGCGAGCAGCGCCCGGCGACGGCGATGGCGGGCACTCCGGCGGCGGCGGCCCTGGTGGCGACGGCGGCGGGCCCCTTGCCGTGCAGCGTCTGCTCGTCGACGGACCCCTCACCGGTGAGCACGAGCCCGGCGCCGGGCAGCGCGGCGTCGAAGCCGACGAGTTCGAGCACGAGGTCCGCACCGGGGCGCTGCCGCGCGCCGAGGACGGCGAGCGCGGCGTAGCCGACGCCACCGGCGGCCCCGGCCCCCGGCTCGTCGGCGGCCTCGCGCCCGCCTGCGCGGGTGACGGCACCGGACCAGCTGCGCAGCGCGGCGTCGAGCAGCCGCACCTGGGTGGGGTCGGCGCCCTTCTGCGGCCCGTACACGTGCGCGGCGCCGCGCTCCCCGAGCAGCGGGTTGTCCACATCGGACGCGAGCACGATGTCGGCGTCGGCGAGCCGCGGGTCCAGCCCGCTGAGGTCGACCTCGGCGAGCTCGACGAGCCCGCCGCCACCGGGGGGCAGCGGACGTCCGGCGTCGGCGAGCAGCCGGGCGCCGAGCGCGGCAAGCATGCCCGCGCCGCCGTCGGTGCAGGCGCTGCCGCCGACACCGAGCACGATGGTGCGCGCGCCCGCGTCGAGGGCGGCGCGGATCAGCTCTCCGGTGCCGAAGCTGGAGGCGGTCATCGGCGCGAGTTCCCTGGTGGGCAGCAGCGCGAGCCCGGACGCGGAGGCGAGCTCGACGACGGCCTGGTCCCCGAGGAGCGCGAAGTCGGCGGCGAGCGGCGCCCCGACGGGCCCGGTGACGCGCGCCTGCATCCGCCGGTACCCGGTCGCGATCGCGGCGTCGACGGTGCCGTCCCCGCCGTCGGCGATGGGCGCGAGCCGCACCTCGACGCCGGGCAGTCCCGCGGCGAGCGCGTTCGCCACCTCGGGGGCGGTGAGCGACCCCTTGAACTTGTCCGGCGCGATCAGGACGGGACCGGGCACAGTGCTCTCCCTCGGGCTTGCGGCGGTGACTCGCACATTCCACCCGACTCGCCCGATCAGGGGAAGCCCGGCGGGCGCCGTTCAGCTGACCGAGCCGCGTCCGCCGAGCGGGCCACCGCGCGCCCGCGGGCCGCAGGGCCTTCCCCGCCTGCTGGTTCCGGTCCGCCCGGGTGCGCGCGACCGGGAGCGGCGCTCGTCGTCACGGCGATCACATCTCGGTCACGGGGGCCGATTCCGGTGGCACGGCGCCTTTTCCGCGACCGGGACCGCGGCGCCCGTACAGTGGGCCGATCTGCTCCCGAACCCTCGGAGGCGTCCATGTCCGAACCGCAGGTGACGGCGGAGTTCACCACGGAACCGTTCCGCGGCGAGGGCGAGCCGCCGGAGCACGCGGTGGCCGCCCGGGACCGGTTGCGCGCGGCGGGCCTGGAGCCGGACTTCGGTCCGCTGGGCACCTCGGTGCGCGGCTCGCGGGACGTGGTGCTGCCAGCGCTGCCGGAGGTGTGCGACGCGGCGCTGGCGGCGGGCGCGCACCGCATCACCTTGCAGGTCACGGTCGACCGCCCGACGGCTCCCGGGGCGGGATCCTAGGCTGTCGGCGTGCATCCGCTCGCTTCCGCGATCGCGCCGCTGCTGGCGCGGCTCGGCGCCACGACCGTTCCCGTCGAGGACCGGGAGCCGTCCGACGTGCTGCTGCACTGGGAGGGCGAACCGGCGGTCGCGGTGCGGTTGCCGGGCGCGGAGCTGACGAGCGCGCTGGACCGGTTGATCGCCGGGGTGGAGGCGGAGCTGGGCGGCCGATTGCCGGAGCTGTCGCGGGCGGACAAGCAGCGCGCGGTGCGGCTGCTGGAGGAGCGCGGCGCGTTCACGCTGCGCAAGGGCGTGGAGTCGGTGGCCAAGGCGCTGGGCGTCAGCCGCTTCACGGTCTACAACTACCTGAACCGGGAACAGCACCCCTGATCACCTGCTAGTTCAACAAAGTGTTGACACCCGGTGGGGCCGGTCGTAGCTTCAGCTGGCACGGTGCGCCGCCGGTCGTCCGGCGTGGGCGGACCGCGGATCAGCCGAGACGCAGCCGGCCCGAAGGGGAGGCCATGTCCGCACCCGACCGCTTCAACGCCGTTCCCCGCGCCGAGCTGCTGCCCGAGCTGCGCGCCTGCCTGGACGTGCCGCGCTGGGCCCAACGGGTCTGCGACGCGCGGCCGTACGACTCCGCGGCGGCGGTGCTCGCCGCCGCCGACGCCGCCGCCCGCGAACTCACCCCGGAGGAGGTCGACGCCGCGCTCGCCGCGCACCCCCGCATCGGGGAACGGCCTGCGGGCGAGGCGTCCTCCGCCACCTGGTCCCGCTCCGAGCAGTCCGGTGTGGACTTCGCCGACGAGGGACTGCGGACCGCGCTGCGGGAGGGCAACGCCGCCTACGAGCGGAAGTTCGGCCACGTGTACCTGGTGTGCGCGGGCGGCCGCGGTGGCGCCGAGCTGCTGGCGGTGCTGCGCTCCCGGATGCACAACGACCCGCGCACCGAACTGGGCGTGGTCGCCGACGAGCTGCGCAAGATCGCGTTGCTGCGCCTGGAGAAGGTGATCGCATGAGTGCCGTGACCACGCACGTGCTGGACGCCGCGCTGGGCCGCCCGGCCGCCGGGATCGCGGTCCGGCTGGAGGGGGCGGGACCGATCGCGGAAGGCGTCACCGACGACGACGGCCGCATCGGCTCGCTCGGCCCGGACGAGCTGGCGCCCGGCGACTACCGGTTGACCTTCGACACCGGCGCCTACTTCGCGGCGCGCGGCACCGAATCCTTCTACCCGCTGGTGCAGATCACCTTCCGCATCGCCGATCCGGCCCAGCACCACCACGTTCCGCTGCTGCTGAGCCCGTTCGCCTACTCCACCTACCGAGGGAGCTGATCGACGTGGGCATCGTGCCGGGACCGAACCAGTACGGCAAGGCCGAGATCCGGCTGGTCGCGGTGGACCGCGGCACCTCTCGGCACGAGATCCGGGACCTCACGATCAGCACCGCGTTGCGCGGGGACTTCGCGGCCGCGCACCGCGCCGGGGACAACGCGAACGTGCTGCCGACGGACTCGCAGAAGAACACGGCCTACGCGTTCGCGAAGCGCCACCCGATCGGTGAGGTCGAGGATTTCGCGCTGCGGCTGGGAAAGCACTTCGTCGACACCCGGGAACCGGTGCGGGGCGCGCGGATCCTCGTCGCCGAGCACGCGTGGGAGCGCATCGAGGTGGACGGCGCCGGGCACGACCACGCGTTCCGCCGCGGCGGCGCGGAGACGCGGACCGCGGCGATCACGGTGGACGGCGACGACGCGCACGTGGTGAGCGGTGTCGAGGGCCTGGTGGTGCTCAAGTCCACCGGCTCGGAGTTCCACGGCTTCCCGAGGGACGAGTACACGACGCTTCCCGAGACCTCGGACCGCATCCTGGCGACCGCGGTGTCGGCGCGCTGGCGGCACCTGGGCACCGAGGTGGCGTGGTCGGAGAGCTTCGCCTCGGTGCGCGCCGCGCTGCTGTCCGCGTTCGCGACGACGCACAGCCTCGCGCTGCAGCAGACGCTGCACGCGATGGGCGAGGCGGTGCTGGAGGCGCACCCGGGCATCGCGGAGGTGCGGCTGTCGCTGCCGAACAAGCACCACTTCCGCGTCGACCTGGAACCGTTCGGGCTGGACAACGACAACGAGGTCTTCTTCGCCGCGGACCGCCCGTACGGCCTGATCGAAGGGATCGTCACCCGCGACGACGTGCCCGAGGCGCCGATCGCCTGGTACGGCCTCCCCGAGTTCTGATCCGCCGGGGCGCCCGCCACGGTCCCGCGGTGGTGCGGGCGGGAGCGCGCCGGTAGCAGCACCGAATCCCGTTCCCCGCCGAGGAGCCCGCATGGCCTTCGAGGAGCACGCAGGCACCGACGTCCACCCCGTCGACGAAATCCCGCCACCGGGCCGGATGCTGGCGTTCGGCGCGCAGCACGTGGCCGCGATGTACGCGGGCGTCGTCGCTCCCCCGCTGATCGTCGGCGAGGCGCTGGGGCTGCCCAGGCAGCAGCGGACCCTGCTGATCGGGGCGAGCCTGCTCACCGCCGGGATGGCGACCTTGTTGCAGTCGTGGGGGATCTGGCGGATCGGGGCGCGGCTGCCGTTCGTCAACGGGGTCACGTTCGGTTCGGTGGCGCCGATCCTGGCGATCGTGGCGCAGCCGACGGACGGGAACCCGCTGTCGGTGGTGTACGGGGCGGTGCTGGTGGCCGGGGTGCTGGGTTTCCTGCTGGCGCCGCACTTCTCCCGGCTGGTGCGGTTCTTCCCGCCGGTGGTGACCGGTGCGGTGATCACGCTGATCGGGTTGTCGCTGCTGCCGGTCGCCGTCGGCTGGATCGCGGGGCGGGACCCGGCGGCGCCGGACCACGCCGCGCCGGGCCGGGTGGCGCTCGGCGCGGCGACGTTCGCGCTGGTGCTGCTGGGGAACCGGTTCCTGCGGGGGTTCTGGAAGCGGATCTCGCTGCTGCTCGGGTTGCTGGCGGGCACGGTGCTGGCGTGGCCGTTCGGGTTCGTGGACGCCACGACGTTCGCGCAGGCGCCGGTGTTCAGCGCGCCGGTGCCGTTCGCGCTGGGGGCGCCGGCGTTCAGCTGGAGCGCGACGCTGTCGTTGTGCGTGGTGATGCTGGTGGCGATGCTGGAGAGCACCGCGGACATGATCGCGCTGGGCGAGATCGTGGAGCGGCCCGCCGACGAGCGCACCATCGCGGCCGGGTTGCGCGCGGACGGCGCGGGCAGCGCGTTGAGCGCCGTGTTCGGCGGGTTCACCTGCAGCGCGTTCGCGCAGAACGTGGGGCTGGTGGCGATGACCCGGGTGCGCAGCCGGTACGTGGTGGCGACCGGTGGCGGGGTGCTGGTGCTGCTCGGGTTGTTCCCGGTCGCCGGGGCGGTGGTGTCGCTGGTGCCGCAGCCGGTGCTGGGCGGCGCGGCGCTGGTGCTGTTCGGTTCGGTGGCGGCGGGCGGGATCCGCACGTTGGGCCGGGCCGATCTGGGTGATCCGGCTCAGGCCCTGGTGGTGGCGGGATCGCTGGGTGTGGGGCTGATCCCGGTGGTGCAGCCGGACTTCTACGCGCACGCGCCCGCGGCGCTGCGCGCGGTGCTGGATTCGGGGATCAGCACGGGTTGTTTGGCGGCGCTGGCGTTGAACGCCCTGTTCCACCGCCGCGCCACCGCTGATCACGCTGCGCCCCCGGATCCGTCGCCCGGTGGGTGACCCGCCACCCGATCACGGCGTCCGGCTCCGCGCACCCGCCGGGCGCGCTCGGGCGGTTGGCCCGGTCACCGGGTGGATCTCGCAGGTCGACGACTCCCGGCGACGGTGACCGGAGGTCGGCCCGCGCTGCGGCTCGCACGCTGGACGACCTGATCGAGTGTCACTCGTGAGGTGAATGTGTCCGGCGAGGCGCACGGGACGCCGGTGCACTGGTGGGGCCGCCGAAGAAGGGGAACCCGTGCTGCGAACGTGCCGCCACCTGAGCCTGACCGCCGCCGTGCTGCTGCTGCTCGCACCACCGGCCGCGCTCGCCGACGAGCGCGCCGCCGGGAGCGCCGGACAGGTCATCGACCGCAACTTCCCGGACCCGGACGTGCTGGACCACGACGGGCAGTACTACGCGTACGCCACGAACACCGCCGGGTACAACGTGCAGCTCGCGACCGCCACCGACGCGGAAGGACCGTGGGAACAGCGGGCCGACGCGCTGCCGCAGCTGCCGCCGTGGGTGGGCCCGTCGCACACCGGCAGCCTGAACGTGTGGGCACCGGACGTGAGCGAGCGCTCCGACGGCACCTTCCTGCTGTACTACACCGCGCACCACACGGGTTCCGGCCGCCAGTGCATCGGTGCCGCCGTCGCGGGATCCCCCACCGGGCCCTTCGAGCCGACGAGCGCCGAACCGCTGATCTGCGCACCCGGCCAGGGCGACGTGATCGACCCGGCGAGCTTCGTGGACGACGACGGCAGCCGGTACCTGCTGTACAAGGACTCGCGCGGCAGCCGGGCGCGCAGCGGCCCGTCCACCATCCACATGCGACCGGTCGCGGCCGACGGCATCACGCCCGCCGGGAAGGACGTCCCGCTGCTGGGCGCCGACCGCCCCGAGGAGTCCGGGGTGGTGGAGGCGCCGACGCTGCTGCGGCGCCCGCAGGGCTACGTGCTGCTGTACTCGGGGAACACGTTCGACAGCGGCGACTACTTCACGAACTTCGCGACCGCGCCGAGCCCGACCGGACCGTTCACGAAGGCGCCGGGCGCGCTGCTGAGCCGGGAGGCCCTGGGCGGCGCGGTGACGAACCCCGGCGGGCAGGACGTGTTCGACGACGGCGAACTGATCGCGTTCCACGGGGACCTCGCCGAGCCGCCCGGGGATCGCGGGATGTGGGTCGCGGAACTGTCCTGGGACGGGCTGAATCCCGTGCTGCGGTAGGAAATTTCCTCTTCAACGATCAGGGTGATCCACCCGATCGTGCAGCGTCCGGGCAGTTCTGCCCCGGGCTGCCCCGGACTATCGTTCCGATCAGTCCCGCCGGTCGACGCGCGAACTCGTTGCGCGGCAACCGGATGGGGCGAGGGAGGGAGCGGACCCGATGTCCTCTGTGGACGTCGGGTCCGCTTTGCCCGTTCAGCGCTGCTCTGTTCGGCGCAATTCGCTGCACCGCGCGTCCCATTCTGGACTCGGGCGTGTATCGGGCCGGAACGTCGGTGGTCAGGCTGTCGTTGATCGCCTGAACTTTTTCACCGAACTCCGGGAGCAGCCCATGCGTTTACGGGCCCTCGCAATCACGGTCGCAGGCTTGACCGCGCTCGCCGCGCCGTCCGCCTCCGCGGCCACCACCCACGATCCCCTCGCCGGCGCGCAGTGGGGTCTCGACCAGATCCACGCCGAGCAGGCCTGGCAGACCAGCACCGGCGCCGGCCAGGTCGTCGCCGTCGTCGACACCGGCGTCGACCTCGACCACCCCGACCTGCGCTCGCAGCTGGTCCCGGGCGCCACGTTCACCTGCGGCGGCGGTCCCGCGCCGTGCGGCAACGGCGACTGGCGCGGGCCGGACGGCGTCGGCCAGGACACCGACGTGCACGGCACGCACGTGGCCGGGATCGCCGCGGCCGCCGCGAACAACGGCGTCGGTGGCGCCGGTGTCGCGCCCGACGCGAAGATCATGCCGGTGAAGGTCCTCGAAGACGGCCAGGGCGACTTCGCCGAGATCGGCGCCGGCATCCGCTACGCCGCCGACCACGGCGCCGACGTCATCAACCTGAGCCTCGGCGCGCAGCCCGGCTCCCAGCTGCTGACGCTGCTCGGGCTCCAGGCGCAGGCGAAGGACGCCGTCGAGTACGCCCGCGACAAGGGCGTCGTCGTCATCGCCTCGGCGGGCAACGAGACCGCCCCGCTGTGCGACACCCCCGCGTGGGAGCGGGGCGCCATGTGCGTCGCCGCCACCGACCGCGCCGAGAAAAAGGCCTCGTACTCCAACTTCGGCCTCAAGCTCGACTTCAAGGCCGTGGCCGCACCCGGTGGTGCGGGCGACGGCACCTGCGAAGGCGACATCGTCTCCACCGTCCCGCGCGGCACCGGCACCAAGTGCGGGGACGCCGACTACGACGCGCTCGCCGGTACCTCGATGGCCGCGCCGATGGTCACCGGCGTCGCCGCGCTGCTGACCGCCCAGGGCCGCACCGCCGAGCAGGTGGAGCAGGCGCTGATCGACACCGCGCACGCTCCCGGCAGCGACAAGACCGGGCAGTTCAGCCTGCTCACCGGGCACGGCGTCATCGACGCCGCCGCCGCGGTCGCGCAGCCGATCCCGCAGCCGTGACCCCGCGGTGGGGGGGCCGCATCGGGTCGGGTCGCCCACCACGGTTCGGCTCAGCGGTCAGCGGTCGAAACGGCCCGATTCGAGGCCGCGGAGGAACGCAGCCCAGCGGGCCGGGGAGACGGTGAGCCGCCCGTCCTCGACCGCCTTCGAATCCCGCACCGCGACGAAGTGGGGCGATAACGCCACTTCTACGCAGTTGTACTGGTCGCTATGACTGCTCTTCCGCCAGTTCAGCTCACGCATCGGTCGTAGTGGCCTTCGCCGATCCCGCTCAGGAACCGCCGCCAGTCCCGCGTCGAGAACGACAGGGAACCGGCCGCGCGATCCTTGGAGTCCCGCACCGCTGCCGCATCCTGCGACAACGCCACCTCCACGCAGTTGTCAAAAGCGTTGCTCCGCGAACTCTTGCGCCACGTCGGTTCGGTCATGATGTCGTTCCCCTTCCGCCCAACAGTCGCAGTGGGAGGTTTTGATCCCGAACAGGAAACGTTGCCACGCGCGCGACGAGAACGACAAGAACCCGGCCGCGCGATACTTCGAATCTCGAATGGCAGCGGAATCAGGCAAAAGGGCGACCTCTACGCAGTTGTAGTCACCGCTGTACGTGCTCGTCCGCCAGTTCGGTTCAGCCATCGTCCGGCTCACCACCAGAACGCCCGGCGTCGAGGCCCGCCAGGAACCGCCGCCAGTTCCGCGTCGAGAACGACAAGGAACCGGCCGCGCGATCCTTGGAGTCCCGGACCGCCACGGACGTCGGCGATAACGCCACCTCGACGCAGTTGTGGTAAGCGTTGCTCCTAGAGCTCTTCCGCCACACCCAGTCGCTCATCGGACAGTCCCTCCGCGGCTTTCTTGATCAACTCCAGTGATTCGCGCTCACCCAGCGCGATATCGTCCACTTCGTTGCAGGTTTCCACGACCAGTCGCAGATCGACAGCTTCGGCGAGGCATACGGCGAAACCCTGCGACTCGACGAAGGCGTAGCCCGTGCCGTCCGCGAGCTCGAAGTAGCTGAACGCCCCGTTCAACACCCGGTGCGCCGGAGCGGACAACGGGATCACGCGGATCTCGACGTTCGGTCGGCGCCCGATGCTGATCAGGTGCTCGAGCTGCAACCTCAGCGCCGTTTCACTGCCCAGGGTCCTGCTCAACGCGGATTCGTCGATCACGAAGCGGACGTGCGGAGGCCTCGGCCTGGACAGCACTGCTTGCCTGCCGAGCCTCGACGCCACCCGGCGTTCCACTTCGCGCGGTTGCAGACCGGCGCTCGCCATCAGGCAACGGGTGTAGTCGGCCGCCTGCGCTAAACCTGGGATCAGGGCCAGTTCCACACACGTGATCTTCGCTGCTTCGCGTTCCAGCACGAGCAGGCTCGCGAGCTGCTCGGACATGCCGTCGCCCAGCGCCAGCCACGCGGACGTCTCGTTCGACTCGCCGACGCGGTCCAGCAATTCCTGCTTGTCGTCACCGACGACGCCGAACAACGCGCACAGCGCACTCACCTCCTCGCGATCCGGGGCGCGCGTGCCGCGCTCGGTCCGGCTGATCGAGGAACGTGAGACACCCAGGGCCGCCGCCACCGATCGGGTGGTCATTCCGCGGTTCTCCCGCAAGGTGCGCAGTCGCACGCCGAGCCCGAGCTGACGCAGGGCTTCTGATTGCCGCATTCCATGACCTCCGGATTCCAGCGCGGGGTCGGTTCGAGAACTGACCGGATTTGCAGCGAAACAATCCGCTGAACTGCGGTGTCACACATTCGCTGGGCCAGAAGATTGCGATCTACCTTTCGATTCGTCAGCGGTTCGCCCGGTGATCGAACCGAAAGGAGGACGGTCGTGGCGTTGCCCCACCCGTACCGGTGCAGCAGGCCGGTGGCGTTCTGGATCGTCGGACTGGCGCTGCACCTGCGGCACGCCACCCCGTCCCGGCCGGGCGCGCTGCCCGGTGGGGAGCGGACCGCGACGTTGTGCGGCGATCGGATCCGCGTCCCGTTCGACACGCCACCGCCGCGCCGGCCGCGCTCCGCCGACATCACGGCGCTGCCCGCGGTGCGCCGAGTTCGCCGCGGAGCACGACTACCTCCTGCTCACCTGGGACTTCTGAGCCCCTGACCCGGTCCGCGGCGGGACCTCCCCGACACCGCCCAGGACCGGCCGGTGGCCGGGCGCACCCCTCCGACCAGCGCCCGGCCACCACCCCCGGAGTGAACGGACCGTTCGACCAACCAGATCAGGCAAACGGTCCGTTCACCCCGACCTGCTTCCGGGCTGGACGAGGTGAACGGACCGTTCGTCCACCGGGGGCGCGGGTCGTCCACCTCCCACCAGGGTTCCGCGGCAGCAGCCGCTCCCCACCGCGCACACCGCACCGGTCGAGGGCAGGAGACGACCGGAGCCGAGCTCGGATTCAGGCGGCGAGGTCCGCCGCGAGCCGATCCGCGGCGGTGCGGGGTTCGCGGCCGAGGAGTTCGGTCAGCAGCGAGCCCGGTTCGGCGAAATACCCCTCCCGCGCCGCCTGGTAGTAGGTGAGCAGGAGCCGAGCCGCCGGCTCCGGCACACCGCCCGCGATCTGGTCGGCGACCCACCGCTCGTCGTCCACGACGATGCGCTCGACGGTGCGGCCGGTGACGTCGGAGACGATCCGGCTGAGGTCGTCGAAGGTGACGGCGTTCGGCGCGGCGAGGGTGGCGGGACCGTCGAGGACGCGGTCACCGGCGAGGAGGGCCGCGGTGGCCTCGGCCACCTCGTCGCGGTCGGTGTACGCCACGGGACCGTCGTCCGGCCCGGCGATCACGCCGGTCCGCCGCCACGGGCCCAGGACCTGGTCGAGCGGGCCGTAAGCACCGTTGCGCAGCGCGGTCCAGTCGACTCCGGAGCCGGCGAGGAACGCCTCGGTGGCGACGTGGATGTCCGAGGGCCGGTACGGGTTGCCCGGGACGGCGCCGTGCTGGCTCGTGTAGACGATCCGCCGAGCACCGGCCGCGACCGCGGCTTCGACGGCACCGCGGTGCAGGCCGACGACGTCGGCGGCCGGATCGTTGCCGGACACCAGGAGGACCTGCTCGGCACCGGCGAACGAGTCGCGCAGGGCGGCCGGGTCCTCGTAGGAGCCCCGGCGCACCCGCACGCCGCGGTCGGCGAAGTGCCGTGCCCGGGTGACGTCGCGGACGCTGACGCCGATCCGCTCGGCGGGCAGGCGTTCCAGGAGGTGCTCGACGACGGCAGCGCCCAGCCCGCCGGTGGCGCCGGTGACAACGATCATCTTCTCGACCTTTCCGAGCATCCGCCCCGGTGACCGACGCTCCGCACAAGTTGACCCGACGGGTCAGTTTCGCTTCCGCCACGACCGTAAGTAAACTGACCAGGAGAGTCAAGTTAAGGCGACAGGAAGAGGCGACGATGCCCGGCGCGGTACCCCCGGAACCCCAGTTGCGCGCCGACGCCCGGCGCAACTCCGAGCAGATCCGCTCCGCCGCGATCGGCGCCTTCCGAGGACGAGGCCTGGCCGTGCCGCTGGAAGAGGTCGCCAAGGCGGCGGGCGTGAGCAAGGCGACGATCTTCAACCGGTTCGGCGGGCGGATCGGCCTCATCGAAGCCGTCATCGAAGAGGTCGTGACGAGCGAGCTGTCCGCCGTCATCGACCGCGCACGGGCCATCGACGACGCCGGTGAGCGGATCGAGCACTACCTCACCGCGATCCGCGACCTCCAGTACCGCCAGCCCGCCTTCAACGACGTCCTGCTGCAGGCGTACCCGGACTCGCCACAGCTCGTGGAGATCTGCCGCGCCGGCAGCGAGGCCAACGAGGAACTCGTCGCGGCGGCCCGCACCTCCGGCGCGCTGCGGCCGGAGTTCACGGCGAGCGACCTGCACGCGCTCGTCCACGACAACGCCCTCGCCCTCAAGCACGGCCGGCGGCCACTCCGGGAGGACTACGACCGCCGCACCACGTACCTCCTGGACGGGATCCGCGGACGCTGACGCGCCATCACCCGCGACAGGAGTGAACGGACCGTTCGTCCAACCAGATGAGGCAAACGGTCCGGTCACTCCCCACCCAGCACAGGTGAACGGACCGTTCGTCCAACTAGACGAGGCAAACGGTCCGTTCACCCGCGGCGAGCGGCGCTCCAGAGCCGTCCGGTATGCCCGTTCCTCGCGTACGCTGGCAGGAGATGATCTCGGAAACCGAGATCGGCATCGGCCGCCACCAGGAGGTCCACAATGGACTTGGGCAAGCTGTTCAACTCGCTGTCCCCCGCCAAGCACAGCCACCGCTCCTCCCGCGACAGCAGCGACCGGCACCGCCACCACCGCGGGCACAGCGGGTCCAGCAGCGACCACCGCCGCCGTCGCCGCGACAGCTCCAGCCGCAGCGGATCCGGCCGCCGACGCCACCGCAGCCGCAGTTGAGCGCTGCACCGGCCCCGGAAGAAGCCAGCTCGTACTACGACGAAGGCGACTGGGGCCCGCCCGGGCCCGCCCTCGGACCGGGCGAGCACCTGGCCCCCGGATACCGCGTGATCTCGTTGCTGCGGCGGGGAAATCGCCTCGACGTCTACGACCTGTGGAGCGAGGAGCGCGACTGCCGCTGCATCGGCAAGACGCTGCGCCCCGAGCGCGCCGCCGACCCGACCGCCGCCGAACGGCTGCGCGAGGAGGGGGCGCTGCTCGGGTCGCTCACCCACCCGAACCTGGTGCGCGGCTACGAGACCCTGCTCAGCGGCGAGCCCGAGCGGCCCGCGGTGATCACCGAGACGCTGCCCGGCGCGACGCTGAGCCACCTGCTGGACGAGCACGAGCGGCTGCGGCCGGTCGACGCGGCGATCCTCGGCGTGCAGCTGTGCTCCGCGCTCGGCTACCTGCACCGGAAGGGCTGGGCGCACCTCGACGTGAAGCCATCGAACGTGATCTCCACCGGCGGCCGGGCCGTGCTGCTCGACCTCAGCCTCGCCTGCCGCATCGGGGAGCGCAGCTCCGCCGGAACCTTCGACTACCTGTCGCCGGAACAGGCGCGCGGCGGGGAGATGACCGCGGCGACCGACGTGTGGGGCCTCGGGATCACGTTGTGGGAGGCGCTGTCCGGAGATCCGCCGTGGGCGGAACACTCGCACCACCGCGGCGCGGACGGGGTGCGGCACTACCCGCAGCTCACGTCCGCCCCACCGCCGCTGCGCACCCGGCGGCGGCTGCCGGCGCGGCTGTCCCGCACCTTCGACGCCTGCCTCGCACCCGACCCCGGCGCCCGCCCCACCATCACCGAGGTCGCGGACCGCCTCATCACCTGGTCCGGCGTCGACCCCGCGGCCTGACCCGCGGGGAACGGCCCGCTCGCGATCGAACGAGCCGTTCCCCGCGGTGGTTCAGGAGCGCGGCGCGGAACCGAGGCGCACGGCCGAGACCAGGAAGAAGATCCCGCCGAGCAGCGCGTACCCGGCGACGTTCGCCAGCGACGCGTCCGGCTTCCCCGCCATCAGCAAGAACGAGGCTCCCGCCAGCACCGAGATGCCACCGCTGGCGATCATCGCCCACTGCCCGCCCAGCCGAAGCCGCCGCACGGCCACCCCGAGCTGCACCGCACCGGCCACGACCGCCCACGCGCCCCACACCCGCAGCACCGCCGGGATGCCCGAGGTGAGCGCGACGATCAGACCGGCCGCGGCCAGCGTGCTGATCGCGATGTTCACGTAGAGCCCCGCCGCGGAACCCCGGGACGAGCGGGCGTCGACGATCGCCGCCGCCACGTCGAACACCGGGTACAGCACCAGCAGCACCGCCGTCAGCGGGCCGAGGCTGGACGCGGTCAAGAACACCAGGACCGCCCAGACGAGGGCGAAGCCGAAGCGCACGAAGTAGAGGCGGCGCAGCGTCGCCGCGACACCGGTCGAAGCGGCGGGGGCGGTGGCGGTGGTCATGGCGGGTTCCCTTCATTGAGGAGGCTCGCATCGAGCCCGGGGAAGAAAGACCGTTCTCTCTCCCGATGGGGGAAGCGTGGCAGACCGCTCCGCAGAATGCAAGAACGATCGTTCTTTCTGCTACGGTGGCCGCATGGCGACGACGCGCACCGAGGACCCGAATCCGCGCGGCCGGTCCGAAGCCCGCGACCGGCTGCTGGCCACCGCCAGCGCGCTGTTCTACGGCGAAGGCATCCGGGCCGTCGGCGTCGAACGCATCCTCGCCGAAGCGCCGACCACGCGAGCCACGTTCTACCGGCACTTCCCCTCCAAGGAAGCGCTCGTGCTCGCCTACCTCCGCGACGTCGACGCGCACATCCGCGCCGGCGTGCGCACCGCCGTCGACACCGCGCCGAGCCCCGCCGACGCGGTCCGCGCGATCGGCGACGGAGTCGCCGCCGACCTCGGCAGGCCCGAATTCCGCGGCTGCGCATTCCTCAACGCCGCCAACGAATACCCCGAACCCGGCAATCCCGTGCGCCAGGTCGTGCTCGACCACCGCGCCTGGTACGTCGCCGAGCTCACCGCGCTGTTCGCGCAGGTCTTCGGGGGCTCACCACGCCGCGGCAAACCGGAGCACGCCGCGCGGCACTTCCTGATGATGCGCGACGGCGCGATGACCGGTGCGCACATCGACGGCGCGGAGAACGTCGGCGCCGCCTTCCAGCGCGGGGTCGAAGGACTGCTCACCGTGCTGCACTGAGTTCTCCGGCCACGGTGTTCTCCGGCCACGGCCGGGCTGCATTCCGGGCTGGGCCCGGGATTCCGGGGTGGGCCGGGGATTTCGGAGTGGGGTTCCGCGCCGGGGTTCCAGGCCGGGCCGGGGGTTTCGGGCCGCGCCGGGATTCCAAGCTCGGCCGAGGATTTCGGGCCATGCCGGGGATTTCAAGCTGAGCCAGGGGTTTCGGGCCAGGTGGGAAACCCGGGCTGGGGATTCCGGACTGGGCCGGGAAGTCCGGGCCGGGCGGTCAGCGCTTGCGGCGGAAGGCCACCGCCAGCGCCACGGCGACCGCGGTCAACGCCACCTGGCCGCCGAGCACGATGCGGTTCACGTCCACCGCCGGGTGCCACACGGCGCCCTGCGCGGTCACCGCCCACGCCCCCACCGGCTTCGCGATCGTGCCGCCTCCGCCCGAACGGTTCTTGCGGCGACCGCTCACCCCGCCGCCCCGGCGCACCTGCACCACCGGCAGCAGCGTCGTGCCGTCCTGCTGCACGGCGGGGCCGAACACCTGTCCCTCGCGGAGTTCCGCGGTGAGCGCGGCGACCGCGTCCTCCGCCGTCACGAGCTCGTCACTGCCGGACATGCCGCCTCCCGAGGCCGATCGGACTCCCACCGACCCTAGCCGCCCGCGCCGGGTGAACGGACCGTTCGACCAACCGGACCGGACGAACGGTCCGTTCACCCGCAACGAACAGCCCGAGTCAACGGACCGCTCGTCCAACCAGACGAGGCGAACGGTCCGTTCACCCCTGACGAACGGCAGGAGTGAACGGACCGTTCGACCAACTAGATGGGACGAACGGTCCGTTCACTCGACGAAGCAGGAGTCAGAGGCGGGCGAGGGCGCGCAGCCCGGCCTCGTCGATGGTGGTCAGCTCCCGCGCCTCCGCCGCGTCGATCGCCCCGCCGTCGAGGGCGCGCACGAACGCGGACGCCAGGGCGCGGGCGGTGGCGGGCTCGTCGAGGACCGCGCCGCTCCCGGAACCGACGTAGGCGGCGATCCGCTCGGCCTGCGCCGGTGCGCTCTCCCGGAACTCCGCGAACGCGGCGGCGTACCGGCTCACCAGCTGCGCCGGGTGCAGGTCCCAGCCCTGGTAGAAGCCGTGCGCGAGCGAGCGCCGCACCAGCTCGTAGTGGTTGCGCCAGCCGTGCCGCACCTGGTCGCCGACGGGCAGCACGTTGGTGGACCCGTCGGACAGGAAGATCCCGGTCCCGGCCGCGGACACCTGCATCACGTGCCGGGCGAAGTCGCAGGAGCGGTGCGCGAGGTGCTGGTGCGCGGCGGTGAGCCCGCAGCTCGCGGTGTAGTCGTAGGTGCCGAAGTGCAGCCCGCTCACCCGCCGCCGCCCGGCCTCGACGAACCGGGGCAGCGCCAACCGGCCCGCACCGTCCACGATGGACTGAGTGGTCTCCACCTGGATCTCGAAGCGCAGCGCCCCGGAGGCCAGCCCGAGCTGCTGCTCGAACAGCTCCAGCAGCTCCACCAGCACCTCGACCTGCGCGACGTCCACGACCTTCGGGAAGGTGAGCACGAACCCGCCGGGCAGGCTCCCCCACTCCCGCAGCAGCGCGGTCAGGAACACGTCCAGCGTGCGCACGGATCGCGCCCGCAGCTCGGGGGTGTCGAAGGACTTCACGCGCAGCCCGAAGTTCAGCGGCTGTTCCCCGTCCCGCAGCCACCCGGCGACGATCCCGGCGGTGCGTTCGGCGTCGGCGTCCTCGGTCTCGTCGCCGGGCGAGCCGTAGCCGTCCTCGAAGTCGATCCGCAGGTCCTCGACCGGGGCACCGGCCAGCTTCTCCCGCACCCGCGGATGCACCGCGGCCGCAACGGGATCGGCCATCCCCAGCAGTGCGCCGAGCGCGGCCGGGTCCGGTAGGTGCTCGTCGAACGCGTCCAGCGCGGTGCTCGCCCACGTCCGCAGCACGTCCGCGGCCACCGCCGACGCGGGCACGTAGCAGGTGTGCACCGGCTGCCGCGCGGATCCCGCTCCCGGGTGGCGCCGCGCCCGGTCCTCGTCCACCTCCGACAACCGGTCCAACCGCCGCCGAACCTGCTCGGCGTCCAGCGAAGTCCTCACGCGCACCTCCGGGAACGTCGGGGGGGGCGGCTCGCACCGCCCCCTCCGCACCAGTGGATCACGACCAGTGCATCAGATCCGCTCGTACGCGGGCAGGGTCAGGAAGTCGACGAATTCGTCGGCGACCGCGACCTGCTCGAACAGCTCCACCGCGGCGGCGAGGTTCTCGGTCGGGAACCCGGCCTCGGCCCGCAGCGCCTGCTCGGTGTCGGCGAGGACCTGGCGCACCAGGTCCACCGTCACCTGCTCCCCACCGGCGAGGACCACGTCGTTGTGCAGCCACTGCCAGATCTGCGAGCGGGAGATCTCGGCGGTCGCGGCGTCCTCCATCAGGTTGTGGATGGCCGCCGCACCGTTGCCGCCCAGCCAGGACACGATGTAGCGGACGCCGACGTCCACGGCCGCGCGCAGGCCCTCGATGGTCTTGTCGCCGGGCGTCTTGTTCACCGCGAGCAGGTCGTCCGCGGTGATCGACACGTCGGCGCGCTTGCGGTCGATCTGGTTCGGCTTGTCGCCGAGGACCGCGTCGAACTCCTCGAAGCAGATCTCCACCAGGCCCGGGTGCGCCACCCAGGAACCGTCGAAACCGTCACCGGCCTCGCGGTTCTTGTCGTCGTGGACCTTCTGCATCGCCTTGTCGTTGGCTTCCGGGTCCTTCTTGTTCGGGATGAACGCGGCCATGCCGCCGATCGCGAACGCGCCCCGCTTGTGGCAGGTGCGCACCAGCAGCTCGGTGTAGGCGCGCATGAACGGCGCCGTCATGCCGACCGTGTTGCGGTCCGGCAGCACGTACTGGTCGGAGTCGCGGAAGGTCTTGATGACGCTGAACAGGTAGTCCCAGCGGCCCGCGTTCAGGCCGGCCGAGTGGTCGCGCAGCTCGTAGAGGATCTCCTCCATCTCGAACGCGGCCGGGAACGTCTCGATGAGCACCGTGCCGCGGATCGTGCCGTGCGGGATGCCGAGCTCCTGCTGGGCGTGGGTGAACACGTCGTTCCACAGCCGCGCTTCGAGGTGGCTCTCCATCTTCGGCAGGTAGAAGTACGGCCCGCTGCCGCGGTTCACCAGCTCCTGGGCGTTGTGGAAGAAGTACAGCCCGAAGTCCAGCAGCGCACCGACGATCGGCTTGCCGTCGACCAGCACGTGCTTGTCGTCGAAGTGCCAGCCGCGGGGGCGCACCAGCGGCACCGCGTGCTGCACGTCGTCGCGCAGCTTGTACTGCTTGCCCTCCGGCGTGGTCAGCTCCACCTGCTTGCGGACCACGTCGTAGAGGTTGACCTGGCCGCTGACCACGTTCGACCAGTGCGGCGTGTTCGCGTCCTCCAGGTCGGCCAGCCAGACGCGGGCACCGGAGTTGAGCGCGTTCACCGACATCTTGCGGTCGGTGGGGCCGGTGATCTCCACGCGGCGGTCGGCGATGTCGGCCGGGGGCGCGGCGACCTGCCAGTCGGACTCGCGGACCTCCGCGGTCTCCGGCAGGAAGTCGAGCCTGCCGTTGCGCTTGGCCTCGGCGCGGCGCTGCACGCGGCGGGCGAGCAGTTCGTCGCGGCGGGCGCCGAACTTCCGCTGCAGACCGGCGACGAAGTCGAGGGCCTCGGCGGTGAGGATCTCGTCGCCGCGCTCCACGGGGCCGCCGAGCACCTGCACGCTCGTCGTCGGGGTCGTGTCGGACATGGAAGCCCACCTCTCTCGGTACCTGCGCTCGCCGCCGAGCCGGGGCCCGCTCGGCAGCGCCAGAACGCTTCAGTGCTTTTCTGCATCGTGGATGTTAGTTTCCACATGTGGCCCGAGGCAACATGAGCTCGGGCACCGCCGACTAGACTCGATCACCAGACCGACCCGAAGGGACCGCAGCGATGACCGGGCCACGTCGTGCCAACCAAGGCGGAGGGGTGCAGTCCATCGAGCGCGCCTTCGACCTGCTGGAACTGATGGCGGACGCGGGCGGCGAAGTCGCGCTCTCCGAACTCGCCGAGACCTCCGGGCTGCCGCTGCCCACCATCCACCGGATCATGCGGACCCTCGTGAGCAGCGGATACGCCCGCCAGCAGCCGTCCCGGCGCTACTCGCTCGGCCCGCGGCTGATCCGGCTCGGCGAGACCGCCAGCCGGTCGCTCGGGTCCTGGGCGCGGCCCTACCTCGCCGAACTCACCGAAGCCACCGGGGAGACCTCCAACATGGCGGTCCTCGACGGCGACCAGGTCGTCTACGTCGCCCAGGTGCCCTCGCAGCACTCGATGCGGATGTTCACCGAGGTCGGCCGCCGCGTCGACGCGCACGCCACCGCCGTCGGCAAGGCCGTGCTCGCCGACCTCGCCGCCGACAGCGTCGCGCAGCTGCTCGAACGCTCCGGGATGCGCGCGCAGACCGAACGCACCATCACCAGCGTCGGCGCCATGCAGGACGAGCTCGCCCGCATCCGCGAGCAGGGCTACGCCGTCGACGACGGCGAGCGGGAGGTCGGCGTCCGCTGCTACGCGGTGGCCCTGCCCGGGGCGCCTGCCGGAGCCGCGATCTCCATCAGCGGTCCCGAAGGGCGGATGACCCGCATGTCCACCGACACCCTCGTCCCGCTCATGCAACGCCTCGCCGAGAAGCTCGCCGCCGAACTGCGCACCGCCTCACACGGCGCCTGAGCGCTCCACCCGCGCGGCCCGGCGCCGCCGCACCAGCAGCACCGCCCCCGCTCCGAGCGCGGCCAGCACCACCAGCGGCGCGCCTGCCACGCCCACCGCGGCCGACACCCGGCCGTAGGCCTCCCCCGCGACCCGGCCGAGCACGCACACCACCGCCGCCCACGTGAACGCCGCCGGGACGCTCGCCGCGCAGAACCGCAGGTGCGCGACGCCCGCGCGGCCCGCCAACCGCGGCAGCAACGTGCGCAGCACGCTCACGAAGTGCGCGCCGGCCACCGCCGGGACCGCGCGGCGCTCCAGCAGCGACAACGCCCGGCGCACCCGCTCCGGGCCGGCGCGCCGGATCAACCCGCGCTCCCAGCGACCCGGCGGCTCCAGCAGATCCGCGTCCGCGTCCAGCAACCGCAGCCGCCGCGCCCGCAGGAACGCCCACTGGCAGCCCAGCGCCGACGCGGCACCCGCCACCGGCACGGCGACCCACAGCGGCACCACCCCCTGCCGGGACAGCAGCCCCAGCGCGAGCAGCATCGGCGAACCCGGCAGCAGCACGCCCAGCGGCGAACCCGACTCCAGCACCAGCACCACCGCCGCCACCACTAGCAGGGCCGGCACCGGCAAGCCCATCACGTGCTCGACCACCGAGCGCCCCTCCGCACCGTCCGAATCCGCGCACCGCAGCGGTGGGACCGCGCTCGGCCCCACCGGTCACCGCACGGGCGGTGGACGCCGTCGCCGCGGAGGCCGCACCCGCGGCACGGTGCCGCCCGCACCCTTCCTACCGGGAGATCGAGGCGGGATCGGTCCCGCCGGTATCCCTCGCGCGGTCAGCCGCGGACCGCGGCCAAGCGCTGCGGCCAGTCCGCGCCGTGCGGCTCCAGCTCCACCTCGCGCACGTCATCGGCGCGGCGGTGCAGCCTGATCAGCAGGAACTCGTCGGCGAGCCGGTCCGCGACCTCCGCTCCCCACTCCACGACCACCACCGCATCGGTGAGGTCGGTGTCCAGGTCCAGGTCGTCGACGTCCTCCAGGCCACCCAGCCGGTAGGCGTCCACGTGCACCAGCGGCGGCCCGTCCGCCGCCGGGTGGTGCACCCGGGCGATCACGAACGTCGGCGAGGTGACCTGGCCCGTCACGCCCATGCCCGCGGCGATGCCCTTCGCCAGCACGGTCTTGCCCGCGCCCAGCGGGCCGTCCAGGACCACCAGATCACCCGCGCGCAGGACGGCGCCGAGGCGCCTGCCGAACTCCAGCGCCGCTTCCGGCGTCGCCAACTCGACGGTGCTCATGACCGGCCGCCCACCTTCGTCTCGCCCTCCGCGGCGCGGCGGGCACCGCGCCTGATCAGCGCCTCCAGGTGCCCGGTCACCAGCTCGTCCCGCTCCAGCATCGCCATGTGCCCGGCGCCTTCCACCCGCACCAGCTCGGCGTCCGGCAGCTCCCCGGCGATCACCTCGGAGTGCGAGAACGGCGTCATCCGGTCCAGATCGCCGCTGAGCACCAGCACCTCGGTGTGCCGCAGCCCGGCCAGCGCGGCCTTGCGGTCGTGCGAACCGAGCGTCTCCAGGAAGTCCGTGACCACCTCGACCGTGGTCGCCGAGATCATCTTGTTCATCAGGTCCACCAGCGACGGGCTGACCTCGCGGTCGCCGAACGACAGCGCCCGCACGATGCTCCACGCCAGCTGCCCGCCGGTGCGGCGCACCCGCTCCACCAGCTCCGGCTGCAACCCGGCGATCACGCCCAGGCCGCGGGTCAGCGGGTTGTGCCGGGACAGCCACGGCTTCGGCAAGCCGGAGGCGCCGATCTCCCCGGCCGAGGTGCTCATGAACGCCACCGCGCACACCCGGTCCCGGAACAGCTTCGGCCGCTGCTCGGCCAGCGCCATGATCGCCATGCCGCCCATCGAATGCCCCACCAGCACCACCGGTCCGCGCCGCGCGGTCGCCCGCACCACCGCGTCCAGGTCCTTGCCGAGCTGCTCGATCGTGCTGCCGCGCCGCGAGGAATGCCCGGAGCGGCCGTGGCTGCGCTGGTCGTACTGCACCACCCGCACCCGCGGATCGGTCATCTTCGGCAGGTCGCGGCGCTGGAAGTGCCAACATCGCGAATCCAGCGCGTAGCCGTGCACCAGCACCACCGTCAGGTCGGCGTGCCCGCCGTCCGCCGGTTTGATCTCCTGCACCGCGAGCGGGACGCCGTCGTCGGCGGCGACCGTGGACTGCCGGTCCGGTCGCAGCTTGCCCAGCGATTCCTCGGCGTGCGGGTCGTCCTCGTCCTGGCGCTGGGTGGCGATGCGCGAGCTGTGCGCGGCGACGCCGACGACCGCACCGGTCACCGCGGCCCCGAGCACCCCGCTGGTCCAGGCGAGCGCCTGCCACACCGGTCTCATGTCGCCTCCGTCCCCACCGCGGTGCGCGTCACCCGCGGCCGGTACATGCCGGTGACGATCTCGTAGTGGATCGTGCCGAGCGCCTCCGCCCATTCCGCGGCGGTCGGCGCGCCCTGCTCACCGGCGCCGAACAGCACCACCTCGTCGCCCGCGGCGACCGGGTCGTCGTCGCAGCGCACCACCAGCTGGTCCATGCACACCCGGCCCACGACGGGACGGCGGCGCCCGGCCAGCCACACCTCCATGCGGCCGGAGAGGCTGCGCGGCACGCCGTCGGCGTAGCCGACCGGGACCAGCGCCAACGTGCACGGGCGGTCCGCGGTCCACCGGTGGCCGTAGGACACGCTCTCGCCCGCGGCGACCCGCTTGGTCAGCACCACGGTGGAGCGGAACGTCATCGCCGGGACCAGCCCGTGGTCGCCGTCCTGCGGCACCGGGTCCAGCCCGTAGGCGGCGATGCCGGGGCGCACCAGCTCGAAGTGCAGATCGGGGCGGGTCAGCACCGCCGCCGAGTTCGCCAGGTGCCGGATCGGGTCGAGCCCGGCGGCGCGCGCCTGCCGGTAGGCCGCGTCGAAGCGAGCGGCCTGCGCGTCGATCGACGGGTGCCCGAGCTCGTCGGCGCACGCCAGGTGCGACCACACGGCCACGACCTCGACCGCGCCCGCGGCCTGCGCCTTCGCCGCCCGCTCCACCAGCGACGGCCACAGCTCCGGTGGGCAGCCGTTGCGGCTCAACCCGGTATCGATCTTGAGGTGCACCCGGGCGGTCGTCGACCGCGCCTGCGCGGCCGCGGCGATCGCGTGCAGCTCCGCCTCCGAGGAGACGCCGAGCTGCACGTCCGCGGCGACGGCCGCGTCGAAGTCGTCGCCCGGGGCGTGCAGCCAGCACAGCAGCGGCGCGGTGATGCCGTCCGCGCGCAGCCGCAGCGCCTCGCCGATCGCGGCCACGCCCAGCTCGGAGGCGCCCGCGGACAGCGCGGCGCGCGCGACGGTCGCGGCACCGTGGCCGTAGCCGTCGGACTTCACCACCACCATCGTGCGAGCACCGGAACGCCGGGCGCGCTCGGCCAGCAGGGCGACGTTGTTGCGGAGCGCGTCGACGTCAATGCGCAGGTCGGCGCGGTGCACGGGCTGTTCGGTCATGGCGCGCACATCGTCGCACACGGAAACCGGACGAAGGCCCGCACATGTGACCCACCCCCGCCCCGAGATCAACGCCGGCCCCGGACCGGCCCGTCAGCTCGCGCGGAGCGTCCGGATCGCCGCCGGAACCGACCTGAGCAGCGCCGACGCGCCGATCGGAGCACCCACCGGATCGTCCCCGGCCTCCGGCCCGAACGCGGCGAGCTCGGCCGCCAGCGCGTGCGCGTGGGCCGCGTATCCGCAGGCCAGCCACGGATCGATGCCCGCCGCCAGCAGCGCGCCGATCAACCCGGTCAGCACATCACCCGATCCGGCGGTGGCGGGCCAGGCGTGCACCGAGGGGTTCACCAGCACCCGGCCGTCCGGGGCCGCCACCACCGTCGTGTTGCCCTTGAGCAGCAGCACCACGTCGAAGCGCCGCGCCACCTCCCGCGCCGCGGCGACCCGGTCCGCACCGACCTCGCCCGCGAGCCGCTGGAACTCCCCGGCGTGCGGCGTCAGCACCACCGCCGCGTCCGGGTCCCGCGCGTCCCACAGCGTCGGGTCCTCCGCGAGCAGGGTGATCGAGTCGGCGTCCGCGCACACCGGCCGCCCCGACTCCAGCGCGTGCCGCAGCACCTCGCGGCCGCTGGCGCCGGTGCCGATGCCCGGCCCGACCGCCCACGCCTGCACCCGGCCGGCGTCGGTGATCGAGCCGGTGGCCACCACCTCCGGCCAGTGCGAGCGCACCAGGTCCGCCGCCGAACCCGCGTAGCGCACCATGCCCGAGGTCGCCTGCACGGCCGAGCCGGTCGCCAGCACCGCCGCGCCCGGGTACGTCGCGGAACCGGCGGCGACGCCCACCACGCCCTGCGAGTACTTGTCGTCCTGCGGCCGCGGGACCGGCCAGCCCGCGCCCACGTCCGCCGCGTCCAGCACGAACAGGTCCGGCTCCGGCAGGTGCTCGTCCACGCCGATGCCTGCCACCACCACCGCACCCGACCGCACCGACCCGGCGCCGAGCACGTGGCCCGGTTTGCGGCCGCCGAACGTCACCGTCAGGTCCGCGTCCACCGCGGGCCCGTCCACCGCACCGGTGATCGGGTCGACGCCGGAGGGCAGGTCCACCGCCACCACCGGCGCCGCCACCCGGGACACCAGCTCCGCGGCCAGCGGACGCAGGCTTCCCCGCGCCGAGAGCCCCACGATCCCGTCGACCACCAGGTCCGCGCGCTCCAGCGCATCCGCGGCGGCCGCGCCGACCCCGGCGGTGTCCGCTCCCGGACCCGCCGCGTCCACGAGCACGCCGCCCGCGCGGCGCAGCGCCGCCGAACCCGCCGGGTGCGCCTTGTCCGGGGACAGCAGCAGCGCGGTCACACCCGCACCGCGGCGCCGGAACTCCACCCCGGCCCACAGCGCGTCGCCGCCGTTGCCGCCCGCCCCCACCAGCAGCACCACGTGCCTGCCCGCGACCGCGCCCGCGGTCTCCGCCAGCAGCCGGGCGCCGTGCACCGCGACCGCGAACGCGGCCCGGCGCATCACCACCGGTTCCGGGGTGCTGGTGAACACGCTGCGCTCGGCGTCCCGGACCTGGTCCGGGGTCCACGCTCCCTGCACGGGCGACCTCCTGTTCGCGGCTGGCACCGTCCGCTCGCGGCCTGGCACCGTCCTACCCGATCATCGCCCATCGGACGAGAAGGGGGGGCCGACCAGCGGTCGAGCGGCCCGATCAGCGCCGGTGGATCACTCCACCGTGACGGACTTGGCGAGGTTGCGGGGCTTGTCCACGTCGTAGCCGCGCGCCCGGGCGATCTCCGCCGCCAGCACCTGCAACGGGACCGTGGACACCAGCGGCTGCAGCAGCGTCGCCACCGCCGGGATCTCGATCAGCTCGTCCGCGAACGGGCGCACCGCCTCGTCGCCCTCCTCGGCGATGACGATGGTGCGGGCGCCGCGGGCCTGGATCTCGCGGATGTTGGACAGCATCTTCGAGTGCAGCAGCGCCCGGCCCTTCGCCGACGGCATCACCACGACCACCGGCAGCCGGTCCTCGATCAGCGCGATCGGCCCGTGCTTGAGCTCGCCCGCCGCGAAGCCCTCCGCGTGCATGTAGGCGAGCTCCTTGAGCTTCAGCGCGCCCTCCAGCGCCACCGGGTAGCCGACGTGGCGGCCCAGGAACAGCACCGCCTTCGAGTCGGCCAGCTCCCGGCCCAGCGTGCGCACCTGGTCCACGGTGGACAGCGTTTGCCGAACGGCCTGCGGCATCGCGGCGAGCTCCTCGAACTCGCGCGCCACCTCGTCCGAGTACTTCGTGCCGCGCGCCTGCGCCAGCGCCAGCCCCACCAGGTAGTTCGCGGTGATCTGCGCCAGGAACGTCTTCGTCGCCGCCACCCCGATCTCCGGGCCGGCGTGGGTGTAGAGCACCGCGTCCGACTCGCGCGGGATCTGCGCGCCGTTGGTGTTGCAGATGGCCAGCACCCGGGCCCGCTGGGTGCGCGCGTGCCGCACCGCCTCCAGGGTGTCCGCGGTCTCGCCGGACTGGGAGATCGCCACGACCAGGGTGTCGCGGCCCAGCACCGGGTCGCGGTAGCGGAACTCGCTGGCCAGCTCCACCTCGACCGGGATCCGGCACCAGTGCTCGATGGCGTACTTCGCGAGCAGGCCCGAGTGGTAGGCGGTGCCGCAGGCGACGACGAAGACCTTGTCGATGTCCCGCAGGTCCTGCTCGGTCATCCGCTGCTCGTCGAGGACGATGCCGCCGCCCGAGAAGTGCCCGCGCAGCGTGTTCTCCAGCGCCTCGGGCTGCTCCTCGATCTCCTTGAGCATGAAGTAGTCGTGGCCGCCCTTCTCGGCGGCCGACAGGTCCCAGTCCACGGTGAACGGCTTCGCCTGCACCTCGACGCCGTCGAAGTCGGTGACCCGGTAGCCGGCGCGGTCGATCGTGACGACCTGGTCCTGGCCGAGTTCCACCGCGTCCCGGGTGTGCTCGATGAACGCGGCCACGTCGGAGGCCAGGAAGTGCTCCCCCTCGCCGACGCCCACCACCAGCGGCGAGGAGCGGCGCGCCGCCACGATCTCGTCGGGCACGTCGGCGTGGGTGACCAGCAGCGTGAACGCGCCCTCCAACCGGCGCGCCACCGCGCGGGTGCTGGCGCTCAGGTCACCCGCGGTCGGACCGGAGGCGTACGCGGCGGCCACCAGGTGCGCCGCGGTCTCGGTGTCGGTCTCGCTGGCCATCTCCACGCCCGCGGACTCCAGCTCGGCGCGCAGCGCGGCGAAGTTCTCGATGATGCCGTTGTGCACCACCGCGACCTTGCCCGCCGCGTCCCGGTGCGGGTGCGCGTTGCGGTCGGTCGGCGCACCGTGCGTCGCCCACCGGGTGTGGCCCATGCCGCTGGTCGCCGCGAACCGCGAACCGTCCTGTCCGGCGAGCTTGCCCTCCAGGTTCGACAGCGCCCCCGCCGCCCGCTCGACCGCGAGACCGCCCGCGCCGTCGAGCATCGCGACGCCCGCCGAGTCGTAACCCCGGTACTCAAGCCGCCTGAGCCCGTCCAGCACCACGTCCAGCGCCTGACGATGTCCTACGTAACCCACGATGCCGCACACCCGAGTCAGCGTAGCCACCGCCGCCGAACGCCTCAGAACGGGCAGGGCAGCCGCACCTGACGGTGCGAACCCCGTCGCCACGACCCGGCGACGCCCATCACCGCCGGTCAACGGCCCGCGCCCGGTCCCGGCACCCGCGGTCGCGGTCCCCGCCTGGGGAGTTCCGGTGGTGCGCCGGCCCGGCGGCCGCGAGCGAGGCATCCGCCACGTGACGAACCGCGCACCTCGCGTGGGCGCGGTCGCGCCCGCGTCGGCTACCGTGACCCACCATGGCGCGGAATGCCAAGAAGGCGTTGGAAGAACTGTCCCACCGCGGGCCGCACGAGGTGCTGCACGGCGATCTCGCGCTGGTCGGCCTGCCCGGCATCGTGTGCACGCCGCGCAGCGGGCGCGGACTGCCCGCCGTCGCGTTCGGCCACGGCTGGTTGCAGTCGCCCCGCCGGTACGCGGGGCTGCTGCGCCACCTGGCCTCCTGGGGGATCGTCGCCGCCGCGCCCGGCACCCAGCGCGGGCCGCTGGCCTCGCACCGGATGCTGGCCGCGGACCTGCGCACCGCGCTCGACATCTGCACCGGCGTGCGGCTCGGCGACGGGCAGCTCAGCGTCGACGACCGCAAGCTCGCCGTCGCCGGGCACGCGCTCGGCGGGGGCAGCGCCGTGCTCGCCGCCGCCGACGACCCGCGCGTCCGCGCCGTCGGCACCTTCGCCGTCACCGAGACGATGCCCTCGGCGCTGGCCGCCGCGCACCGCGTCACCGCGCCCGGACTGCACCTCACCGGCGGCAAGGACCTGCTCGCGCCGTCCGTCGCCAACGCCGAACCGATCGCCGCCGCCTGGGGCGGGCCGGTGCAGCTGCGCACCCTGCCGAAGGCCAGCCACCTCGGGTTCACCGAGGGCAGGCACTGGACGGAACTGGTGCTGCACGGCAAGGCCGAGTACCGCACCCAGCGCACCGCCCGCGCGCTGCTCACCGCGTTCCTGCTCCGCCACCTCGACGGGGACGAGCGGTGGGGCGCGCTGCTCGACTCCGACGTCTCCGGCGCCACCATCGACGAAGCCCGGACCCGCAGCGCGGCCCTCACCGCCTGAGTTCCGGCCGGCGATCAGCCGGAAACGCCTCGCGGCGGCGGCGCGGCAGCGAGAATCACCGCTCGTGAACGCTCCGCAGCGACCGCCAGGACCACCAACCGGGGTACGGGCCACCGCCGAGGCAACCTCGACCGTCCGGTCCGCCGTGGCGCCCGGCTTCGAACTGGCCGCGCATCGCCTACGGCGTGGTGCTGTGCGTGGTCGGGATCTTCTTCCTCGTGGACGGCACCACCTCGATCATCGACAGCATCGAAGCCGGCCGCGTAGTCGTGTCCGGCCAGACCTAGGCGGGGTGGAACAACGTCCTGGCGATCGCGCGCGGCGCCCTGATCGTGCCGGGCGGGCTGGTCGCCCTCGTCGCCGCGATCCTCTGCTTCGCGCGCAACCCCGCCGCGCGGATCCTCGCCGTCGGCCCGGCGGCCGCGAGCGGTCTCGCCTACCTCATGAGCGCCGCCTACGAGATGCACGACCTGGTGCACGGCGGGTTCCGGTTCGGCATCGGGCACTTCTTCGACAACCGCTTCACCGCTCTCCTCGTGATCGGCCTGGCGGCGACGCTGCTCTCGTTCGTCCCCACGATCAGCAGGAGCGTGGCGGCGCGACCAGCGCCCTGGTCGCACAGGTGAGCCGATGAGATCGGGCCGCGCCCCGGCGGGGACGCGGCCCGGTGCTCACCTCAGCCAGGTGCGGTTCGAGAAGTCGTCGTCCTCGTCGTCCTGGACGACCGGGCGGCGGCGGGACGCCGGTCGCGGTGCGGGCCGCGGCGGCGGCTGCTGCCAGCCCCGCGGCTCCGGCGCCATCGGTTCCGGGCGCGGCTTGCGGTCCTGCTGCTCGACCGGCCGGGGCGGCGGATCGGTGTACTCCTCCTCGTCGTCCGGGAGGCCCACGTCGATCTCCGCGACCCGGTTGCGCTCGGCGTTCTCGCGCTGCGCCCGCTCCCGGACCCGCTCCGCCATCTTCTTCGCCGTGGCGACCGTGCTCTCGATGCCCGCCTTGGCCTTCTCCGCGCTCTCCCGGGAACTCCGGGTGAGCTCGTGGCTGCGGTTCACGTCGTCGCTGACCAGCTTGGTCATCGACTCCCGGAAGGCGCGCGCCGCCGGTGTCTCGGTGCTCATCTCAGCCCGCACTCCCCTGCGTCACGCTCATCCCCGCCGGTCCTCGCCGAACACCGCCCGGTGCCGGGCACCGGACTCGTCCACGCCGTCGTCGAACAGCTGTCCCTGGGTGCGCCACGGGCTGGAGTTCGTCCGTTCCTGATCACCCGAGCCGCCGCCCTGCTGGCCGCCGCCCATGCCACCCATGCCGCCCATCATGCCGCCGCCCATGCCACCGGATTGCTGCGCGGCACCCTGACCGCCCGCCGGGTCGCCCATGGTGCCGAGCCCGGTGGCGCCCTGCGAGCTGCCGGAAGCCGCGTCGTCCGCACTGGCCATCCTGGTCGCGCCGGCCTGCGGCTGCGCGTCCCCGAACGGGCCGGGGTGCGCCGGCGGCGGATCCGAGAGGTCCCCGGAGAACAACTGCCCGGACATCGTCGTGAACGAACCGGGCACGTGGTCGCCGGTGAACGCGCTCGCCAACCCCAGCCCGGCCGACTGCGGAGCGGTCGGCGCCGGGGTCAGCGGGTCCGGCGGCGAGTCGGTCGACGCCGCGTACGCCGCGGGCGCCACCGGCTCGGTCCCGCCGGAAGCGGGCGGTTCGTAGCCGCCGACCTGCGGTGGCGTGCCGACCGGCGTCGACGGGTCGAATCCGGCGCCCGGATCGCGGCCGACCGGTGCGCTCGCCGCGGCGTCCGGCTCCGCCCCCGGCATCGCGGGCGGCTCGACCGGAACCGGCCCGGGCACCGCGCCCGGCACCGCGTCGCCCCGCGGCTCGGCACCCGCGGTGTCCTCGGCGAAGTCGACGGTCTGCTGCACCGGCGGCCGGCCGGGCCCGTTGTCCACGTCGACGCGGATGCTGCCGTCCGGGGCCCGCTCCAAGGTGATCGTGCGGTCGCCCTCCTGGATCACCGCCTTGTCGTCCTCGCCCGGCTGGACCGGGATGCCCGGTTGCTGGGCGGGATCCGGCGCACCCGGCATCGCGCCCGGAGCGGGCTGGGTGCTCACGCCGGGCAGGTCCGCCTGCCCCGGCATCGTGCCGGGGGTCGGGTTCGTGCCGACGCCCGGCAGACCGCCCTCGGGGCCGAACCGCACGTCGTAGGTCTTCGGCTGCCCGTCCTCGCCGATGATCGTGACCTTCGAGGTGCCCTGCTGGTCCGGTTCCTGGACCTGCACGGCGTTCTCGCCCTCGCCGATCGTCTCCACCGCGGGCTCGCCGGCCCCCGGTCCGCCCGAACCGTCCGCGCCGGGCTGCGGCATCCCCGGCACCTCGGGCAGCTCAGGGGGTTCCGGCGTCTTCGGGGCCTCGGGCATCGCCGGAGTCTCCGGCATCGAAGGCGCGCCGCCGGGCGAACCACCAGGAGAGCCGCCGGGGGAGCCGCCCGGAGAGCCGCCGGGTGAACCACCGGGGGAACCACCAGGAGAGCCGCCCGGCGAACCACCAGGGCCCTGCCGACCTGCACCTTGCTGGTCAGAACCCTGCGGGCCGGACTCGTCCTGCGCCGGACCGGGGTTGCTGAACGGGTTCTCCTCGGCCTTGCCGAGCTCCTCGTTCAGCTTCTTCCACGCGTCGTCCACGGCGGTCTTGGTGTCATCGCACTTCTGGACGAAGTTCTTCCACTCCGTCTCGATGGACTCGGCGAACTGCAGGACCACCGAGTTGGCCTTGTTCCGGGCCGCATCCTTCGTTTCCTTGTCGGCGTCGCCGCAGCTCTCGTCGATCGGGATCTGCCAGATGCTCGCGACCTTGCGGATCACCAGGTCGTCGTCGCTCCCGTTGGCGAGGTCGATGGTGACTTCCCAGTCCGGCTTGCTCTTCTGCTGGAAGACCGCGGCGCGCCGTCCGTCCTGTTCCAGGACGAAGCGGGCCTTCTCCCGGCAGAGATCGCCGACGGCCTTGATCGACTCCTTCGTGACCTGCGCCGACGTGCGCAGCCGCTCGATCACGCGATCCTGGGCCGTGGGCGTGAACTTCTCGTCGAAGAACCCCTGCGCGCTCTCCGACGCGGACCCGGTCCAGTTCTGCCGCAACTGCCCCAGCCGGTCGGACATCGCGCTGTGCGCTTGCCCCGTACCGCGGTCGGCCTTCTCCAGGTCACCGATGATCCGATCGAACTTGGCGAACCCGATGCCGCGCTGCTCGTCGTAGCGCTCCTTCACCTTCGCCTCGTCGCCGACCCCGACGCCGGCGTGCTTGATGCTCTTGATCTTCGCGTACAGCTTCACGAGGTCGATCATCAGACTCAACCCCGGAGCACCCGCGTTGAGCAGCTGGTCGGAATCCGCCGCCCCCGCGCCCTCCCCGTTGTCGGCGCGGCGCTGGGTGTCACCGATCGTGGACTTGCCGTTCTCGATCGCCTCGCCGTGCTCGCGGCGCGCCTGTGCGCCCTCGTCCGCCTGCTTCTTCGCGCCGGCGTAGGAATCCTTGACGCGCTGACCGGTGCTGGTGCCACCGCTCTCGTACGGCACCTGCTGCACACCGGCACCGTTGTCGTACTTCGTCATGTAGGCGTCGAGCTCGTCGTTCGGGTCATCGCCGCCCGAACGCCGGTAGTCGAGCAGCAAGGTCACCTTGGCGTCCTCGGAGACCGAGCTGTCGTCCATGATGGCTTTGACTTCGTCGACGGAGGGGAACTTCTGCTCGTCGGCCATCAGTTGTTCCCCGACTTCCCGACGGTCTCCGCCGCATCCGCGTCGGACCAGTCGTAACCCTGCCCGGTCTTCTCCAGCTTCCCGGCGAAGTCGTCCATGGCGTCGGCCATCGAGGAGACGCACTTCGACAGCTTGGTCATCGCCTCCTGGTAGCCTCCGAAGACCTGCTGGTGCACGCGCCCGAAGTCCTCGGCCCCCAGACCGAGCTCCCCGACCTTCTTGGCGTGCTCATCGCGCACCGGGTCCGCCGTACCCCGGATGCTGTTGCCGGCGGCGACCAACTCCCCCGAGTTCGTCCCGAAACCTGACATCGTTGCCCCTCCTCGCACTTCACGCCCCCACCGACGCGCGCACGGATGCGACGTCAGGTGGTGGCGCCAGGTTCCTCACCCTGGCAGGCGGGAGCGGCGCACGGGCCGGATCCGATGATCTCCTTGCATACGCGAAGGCTCACCGCGGCGGGTAGGGCCCCTGCGGCGGGTAGGGCTGCGGCGGGGCCTGCTGCGGGAACGGCTGCGACTGCGGGAAGGGCTGGCCGAACTGCTGCGGCTGGGCCGCCGGGAACGGCTGCGACGGCGGCGCCTGGGATTGGGGCGCCTGGGATTGGGGCACCTGCGAGTGCGGCCCCTGCGGGAACGGCTGCGGCTGCGCGTGGGGGAACGGCTGCGCGAACGGCGGGCCGGCCTGCGGCGGACCCGGCTGCGGGGCGTGCTCGCCCAGCTTCACCTTCACCACGAGCGCGGCGGTCAGCGCACCGGCGCCACCACCGACGAGAATGCTCACGAGCAGAAAAATCCAGTTCATCGGGTCCCCCCCTTCGGCTCGCGCCCAAGGTATCGCCCGCGGCACCGCGGACCACCGGCGGCTCGCCGACGGGAGGAGGAGCGGACCGGCCGCTCAGTACCCGATGATCACCAGCGCGAGGATCACCGCCAGCGCCATCCCGGCCAGCGGCAGCACCAGGAGCATGACCACGTTCGCGAGCCACTCCCCGCGCGCCGCGCGCACCCGCTCAGCCATGTCGGCGCGCCCGCCGGTTCACCCACCACTGACCGCCGTCGTGCACGGCGTTGATGGCTTTGGTCCCGGCTATGCCGAGGGCGGAGAACACGAGGACGGCGGCGACGAGCCCGACCGCGACCAGTCCGACGATGATGGCGACGACGATGGCACCCATGTGAGCAGCGTCTCACACATCTGCCCGCGCGGGGAGACCTAGATCACAGCTTCACCGGATGGCAGCAACGACCCCGGCGAGCCGTTGCGCGGTGGCGTCGGCGATCGCCTCGCTCGGCGCCTCCACCATCACCCGCACGAGCTGTTCGGTACCGGACGGGCGAAGCAGCACCCGGCCCTGCTCACCGAGTTCGGCCTCCGCGGCCGCGACGGCGTCGGACACCGAGGGAGCCGAGACGGCCTGCGCCTTGTCCACCACCCGCACGTTCACCAGCACCTGCGGCAACCGGCGCATCGTGGTCGCCAGCTCGGCCAGCGGCTCGCCGGTCGCGGCCATCCGGCCCATCAACCGCAGCGCCGTGAGCAGCCCGTCACCGGTGGTGGCGTGCCCCGGGAGCACCACGTGCCCGGACTGCTCGCCGCCCAGCGAGAACCCGCCGGCGCGCAGCTCCTCCAGCACGTAGCGGTCGCCGACCTTGGTGGTGCGCAGCTTCACGCCGTGGTCGCGCATCGCCAGGTGCAGGCCCAGGTTGCTCATCACGGTCGCGACCAGCGTGTCGTCGGCGAGTTCGCCGGACTCCTTCATCGCCACCGCGAGCACCGCGAGGATCTGGTCGCCGTCCACGACCTGCCCGGCCGCGTCGACCGCGAGGCAGCGGTCCGCGTCGCCGTCGTGCGCGATGCCCAGGTCGGCGCCGTGCTCCAGCACCGCGGCCCGCACGTTGTCCAGGTGGGTCGAGCCGACGCCGTCGTTGATGTTGATGCCGTCCGGGTCGGCGTGCAGCGCGATCACGTCCGCGCCCGCGCGCCGGTAGGCCTCGGGGGCCGCACCGGAGGCCGCGCCGTTCGCGCAGTCCACCACGACGCGGATGCCGTCCAGCCGCTGCGGCGTCGCCACCAGCAGGTGGTCCACGTAGCGCTGCACCGCGTCCGGCACGTCCCGCACCCGGCCCACGTGCTCGCCGGTGGGGCGCTGCACGTCCTCGTCGAGGCGCGCGGCGATCTCGTCCTCCACCGCGTCCGGCAGCTTGTGGCCGCCCGCGGCGAACAGCTTGATCCCGTTGTCCGGCATCGGGTTGTGCGAGGCGGAGATCATCACGCCGATGTCAGCGCCCAGCTCACCGACCAGGTAGGCGACCGCCGGCGTGGGCAGCACGCCGACCCGCAGCACGTCCATGCCCGCCGAGGTCAGCCCTGCGGTGACCGCCGCCTCCAGCATCTCGCCGCTGGCCCGCGGGTCGCGGCCGACCAGCGCCACCCGGCGCCGGGAGTCGTCGCGGTCGTAGAGCACGCGGGCCGCCGCGGCCGCCACGGACAACGCCAGTTCCGGCGTGAGGTCCGAATTCGCAAGACCTCGCACCCCGTCGGTGCCGAACAGCCGGGACATGTGCAGCGAATCCTCCTGGATCGACGGCAGGGCCACTGTCAGGCCGAACCCGGCCCGGAAAAAGATCACGGGAGCAGCCCCGGCGTCGCGCGGACGCCACGGCTGCTCCCGTGAATCGTACGAAAGGTCAGCGCTTGCTGTACTGCGGAGCCTTGCGGGCCTTCTTGAGGCCGTACTTCTTGCGCTCCTTCTCCCGCGGGTCGCGGGTGAGCATGCCGGCCTTCTTCAGCGCCGGGCGGTCATCCGCCTCCAGCTCGACCAGCGCGCGCGCGATGGCCATGCGCAGCGCACCGGCCTGACCGGAGGGGCCACCGCCGTTGAGGTTCGCGTGCACGTCGAAGCCCTCGGCGCGCTCCACGAGAACCAGCGGTTCCTTCACGATCTGCTGGTGGACCTTGTTCGGGAAGTAGTCCTCGAGCGCCTTGCCGTTCAGCTTGAACCCACCGTTGCCGGAGGTCAGGCGCACGCGGACGATCGCCTCCTTGCGGCGGCCGACGGTCTGCACGGCGCGGCCGGACGGGATCGGCGCGAACTCCTGAGGCGCGTCCTCGACGTCCGCGTCGACCTCGGTGTTCTCGGCGAAGTGCTCGCCGATGTTCTCGACGACGTCCTCGCCGACGGTCTCGATAACCGGAGTCTCCTCCGGAGCAGGAGTGGTCACTGGCTGGTCCTCGGGTCCCTCGGTCACTTCTCGACCTTCGCGTTGATCTGGTACGGCTGCGGGTTCTGGGCCGCGTGGGGGTGCTCCGGGCCTGCGTAGACCTTGAGCTTCTTGCCCATGGCCCGGCCGAGCTTGTTCTTCGGCAGCATGCCCTTGATGGCCTTCTCGAGCACGCGCTCCGGGTGCTTCGAGTCCAGAACCTGCCCCAGGGACTGCTTGCGCAGACCGCCCGGGTAACCGCTGTGCCGGTAGTGGAACGCCTGCTCGCGCTTCTTGCCGGTCAGCGCCACCTTCTCAGCGTTGACGATGACGACGAAGTCGCCGGTGTCGATGTGCGGGGCGTAAGTCGGCTTGTGCTTGCCGCGCAGCAGCAGGGCGGCCTGGGTGGACAGCCGGCCGAGCACCACGTCCTCGGCGTCGATGACATGCCAGGCGCGGGTCACCTCGCCGGCCTTCGGGCTGTACGTGCGCACGGATCTACCTCGTCGTCGTTCGCGTCGGAATCTCGGTGCGGACCCCGTGTTCCTCCGGGGAGCCCATCGGAACCGTGCCGGGTCGGAATCCCCGATCTGGCCGGGGAACCGGCACGTCCTGGGTGTCACCAGAGACCTGTGGCCCGGTTCGGCCTCGGCTCTCGCCGGGCTTTCCGTTGGGCCGGTCACCGCTCCAACACCGCAGTCGCGCACCGCACAACAAACAATCAGGGTACTCGTTGGCGAAAAGACCCACCGATACGGGGTCCCCTTCGTCGGGGGAACGCCGTCGGCGTGCCGAGTCGCCGAGTGGATGCTACCGGGCGGCCCGGGAGCCCCGGGCACCCGCCCCGGAACACCGCCGACCCCGGGCCGCGAGGGGCGTCCGGGGTCGGCGATCGGCGCGGCGCGGAGAATCAGCCGCCGAAGCGACCGGCGTTCTTCGCCTCACCGGCCTGGTAGGACTCGTTCGCGGCGTTGACGGCCATGCCCATCTTCGCGGCGATCTCGATCATGTTCTGGGCGGCCTTGTCCCACTCGGACTGCGCGGCGCGGTACGCCTCCTGCGCCTGGCCTTCCCAAGTGCTGACCAGCGGCTTGAGCATGTTCTCCAGCTCGTCCAGCTCGGCCTGGATCTTGGTGGCGGCACCGCCCAGGTCGTCGGCGGCCTGGCTCAGCTGGCCGAAATCAACCCGAATTTCCATGGTGAAGTCCCCTCACGTGAAGTGGTCGGAAGAAGGTGGAGAAAGAACGTCGGAGGCGGGCTCAGCCGCCGAGCATGCCCTCGATCTTGGAGATCTCGGCCGCCTGCTCCTCTTCGTTCTGGGTGTACGCCTGCCCCGAGGACTGGATGTTCTCGCTGATCTCGCCCAGCTTCTGGTTGATGGTCTTGGCGTTCTCCTGGAACGCGTCCATCAGGCGGCGGAAGACGTCGGACGCCCCGCCCTTCCAGGAGGCCAGGACCGGCGCGATCTGCCCGTCCAGCGTGCTCACCGCGTTCTCGACGTTGCCCCGAACCTCTTCGACCTGACCCGCGGCCTTCGCCATCAGGTCCGCGTCGGTACCCATCCCGCTCATAGGTGAGCCCCCTTCATTCGTTGCTCGAAGATCGATGAACCTACGACGCAGACATTGCCACGTCCGGTTCCGCCCTGTCCCAGCTTTTTCCGGAAACGGTTGCGGCTGTGAACGCGGAAGGGCGAAATCGCTGGTCACGCGCGGATTAGCGATTGCGAAAGAATCCGCTCGTGCCGAGTTCTCGGCGGATCGCACGCGGAATTCGCGAAAGCGATTTGCACCCGTTACCGATTTCGCGGGCGACCGTCACCCGGTGACCGAGAGCGAGGAGACGACCTGCTCGCAGGCCCGCTCCACTTCGGACTTCCCGGCCGGGGTGTACCGGCAGCCCACGCTCACCTGGTACTGCCCGCGGTGCACCACGAACCACTCCGCGGTCGTGCCCGGCAGGTCCTCCCGGTAGTACACGACGTCCCGGCCCGCGAAGGTCGCCGAGGCGTCGAAACCGGAGAACCGCCCCCCATCGGCGTTGAACCGGTCGTACTCGGCGCGCAGGTCCGCGACCGCGCGGGCCCGCCCGGCCGCCACGTCGTAGCCGAGGTCGCCCTGCTGCACGACGATCAGGTCGTCCCCGTCGGACCGCGGCGCGACCACCGTCTGCCACAGCTGCGGATCACCGCCGGTCTGCCGCCAGCCCGCCGGGTAGTCGAAGCCGTACTCGTACTGCGCGACGTGCCGCGGTGGCGCCGCCGCCCGCCCGCCTGCGACCTGCGAGAGCAGCACCGCGACCACCACCGCGACGACCACGGCCGCCGCCGCGCCCGCGCCCCACACCCACGGCCGCACCCCGGTCCGCCGGGGCACCGGGGTGTGGAACACCGGCCGGGTCTGGTCGCCGGCGCCGATGACGATGGTGGAGGCGCGGCTGAGCGAATCGCCCGGCGGAGCGACGGCGGGCTGCTGCGCCCACTGCTGCCGCGGGACGCCCGCGTGCTGCGGGCGCGCGGCGGGTGCGCGTGCGCCGCGGTGCGCGCCCGCGGGCGCGAGCCCACCGGTGCGCTCCGGGTCCAGCCGCACCGCCCGCAGCGCACCGCGGGCCACCACCGTCTCCGGTTGGTCCAAGGTGGTCGGCAGCACCCCGGTGCGCTCGTGGATGAGCCGGGCCACCAGCGGGATCCGGCTGGAACCGCCGACCAGGAACACCCCGGCCAGCCGGTCCCGCGGCACCTGCCCCTCCTGCAAGGTCGCCGAGACCAGGTCGGCGGACTTCGCCAGCGGTGCCGCCACCAGACGCTCCAGGTCGGCGCGGGTGACGTGCGCGTCGGAGAACGGCGGTGGCATCGGCACGTCGGTGTAGGTGTGCCGGGACAGCGTCTCCTTCGCGCCGCGCACGTCCTGGCGCAGCACCCGGCGGCGCCGCCGGTCCGCCATGTCGCGGCCCTCGACGAGCTTGTGCCACGCGGCCGGGTCCATTCCGGACACGACGGAACCGATGTGCTCCAGCAGGGCCTGGTCGATGTCGGCGCCGCCGAAGTTCGGCTCGCCCTTCGTCGCCAGCACCCGGAACGCGCGGCCCTGCTTGCAGACGACGCTGGCGTCCACGGTGCCGCCGCCCAGGTCGAGCACGGCGAGCGCCCCGCCATCGGGCAGCCCGTGCCCGGCGGAGTGGAACACCGCGGCCGCGACGGGCTCCGGCACCAGCACGACTTCCTTCGCCAGCCCGGCCGCGGCCTGGCGCAGCACCCCGGCGCGGACCGAACCCCAGTCCGCGGGATGGGTGAGCACGAGCAGGTCCACGCCCGCGCCCGCGGCGAACCGGCGGGCCTCGCCGACGGCCCGCTGCAGCACCGCGCGCACCACGTCGCCGACGCGCAGCACGCTGCTGCCCAGCAGCAGCTCGCCCTCGTCGATGCGGCGCTTGGGGTGCGGTTCGAACCGGGACGGGTCGACGGCGGCCTGCCGCTCCGCCTCGTGGCCGACGAACAACGTGCCGTCGGCCGCGGCGAACACCGCGGAGGGCACCAGGGGTTGGCCGTCGACGACCACCACCTGCGGTTCACCGCCGCCGACGGACACCACGGTGCAAGTGCTCGAGGTGCCGAAGTCGACCGAGACGTGCAGGGACACCCACTACTCCTTCGCGCACCGCCGCGGGGTCGCGTCGGTGTCTTCGCCGGGCCGCCGGTGCGGCGGGACGAACCGGGCGCGAACCCGAATGCCCCCGAACGGTTCGCGCGAGTCGGGCTCCGATCCCGAATCCACCCCAGCACCCTAGAGGCCGAGGGTGCGCGCAGTTCAACAGTCTGCCCTCGATCGGGTGGCTTTCGCGGCAACCTCTTGACGCACCGTGTCCGAGGTTCCCGCGCGCCGCGGGCACCGGGTGCGGCGCGGGCCGGGCACGCCCCCGCCCCCGGCACGCGCCGCCCGGCCGGGATCAATCCGAGTACTTGATCTCGGCCAGGAAAGTTCGCCACTGATCACGCCGGAAGCACAGCACCGCGGACTGGTCCTTCGAATCGCGCACATCCACCCGCATCGCGATCGAACCGACTTCCACGCACGCCGATTGACTACCGCTGTAGCTCGATTTCCGCCAACGCCCCGTCCCCATGACCAGTGCCCTCCCCGCACTCGTACCTGCGCGCATAAGCCGCGACGAGTTCCAAGGAACGATCAGGGCTCAGCGCCGTCCGGCACAGACTAGATCGCGCGTGCAAAAAGGGCGTTACATCTTCCGGGTCGTCGAGGAATGCACCGCACCTGCGCTGTTCCAAATGGACCACCGGCCTGCTCCGGACGAACTCCAGCAGGAGGAACGGGCCGTCCAGTCCGGTGTGCGCGCCCGCGGCGAACGGCACCACGTGCAGGGAGATGTTCGGCTCCCGGCACACCGCGCACATCGCGTTCAGCTGCGCGGCCATCACCGCAGGCCCGCCGACCGCTCGGCACAGCGCGGCCTCGTCCAGCAGCACCACGTACCGGGTCGGTTCGGCGCGGTGCAGGATTCCCTGCCGGGCCAAGCGGGCCCCGATGAGCCGGTCGACCTGCTCGGCCGGAACACCGGTGGCGTTGAACAGCGCGCGGGCGTAGTCGGGGATCTGCAGCAGTCCGGGAACGAGGACTTCGGACGCCTCGGTGATGCACACCGCGCGTTTCTCCGCGTCGATGAGTTCGGTGAGCTGCGCGGGCAATCCGATGCCCGATTCCCACCACACCGGTTCATCGATGTCGTAGGCGAGGCGCAACAACCGGTCGCGGTTAGCACCGCGCACGTCCACGGCGTCCAGGAAGGCCCGCACGGAATTCGGGGCGAGGCGGCGGCGGGCCGTCTCCATTCGGCTCACCTTCGCTTCGGAGCAGCCGATCAGATCGCCGAGCTGGCGCAAGGTCAGTCCGGATTGCTCGCGAACGGCACGCAATTCCTTTCCCAGCGCGCGGGCTCGGGGGGTGTCTGACATGGCCCACACCATAAGCGCGAATACCGAGGAAGATCTTCGCTCGATCGTGTCATTCACCGAGAGCGACGGGGGGGGGGCCCCCCCCCCCCCCGCGGGGGGGGGCCCCCCCCCGGGCCCCCGCCCCCCCCCCGCCCCGGGGGCGGGGGGGGGGGGGGGGGGGGCTAAGGCGGGGGCCC
>NZ_JAIUKB010000065.1:39771-63729 GCF_020176785.1 Saccharopolyspora sp. 6V
GTCCAGCACGGTCGGCAGGTAGTAGTGCCCGTCGCGGTACTGCTCGCCCTCGGGGCGGGGGGCCCCCGGGGGCCCCCCCGCGCCCCCCCCCCCCGGCGCCCGGCCCCCCCCCCCCCCCCGCCAGCGGTCCGCACGGGACCCGCCGATCACTGCGGCTGCGAGTACGCCGTCTGGATCAGCTGCGGGCCGCCGCGCAACGAGCGGCTGACCAGCGTCCCGCGCCCCGGCGGCAGCTGCCGGGACTTGACGTTGCCGACGAGCTGCCCGTCGTCCTTGTTCGCGCTCATCGCGAGACCGGGCGCCGAGACCTCCCGCATCTTGCCGATGATCGGCTCGAACAGCGCACGGCTGGCGTTGCCCGAGTTCCGGGCGATCACCATGTGCAGCCCCACGTCGGAGGCCTGCGCGACGAACTCGGCCAGCGGTGCCAGCGGGTTGCTGCCCTGCGGCGAGATCAGCTCGTAGTCGTCGATCACGATGAACAGGTCCGCGCCCTTCCACCAGGAGCGGTCCCGCAGCTGCTCCTGGGTGACGTCCGGGCCGGGCAGCCGCTTCTTCAACGCGGCGGCGATGTCCCGCACGTTGTTCTTCAGCTGGTCCGCGGTGACCGTGTACTCCATGAGGTGCGAGTCCGGCACCACGCCCAGCATCGTGCGGCGCACGTCGACGAGCAGGATCAGCGCCTGCTCGCGGGTGTACCGGCTGGTGATGCCGTTGACGATGGTGCGCAGCAGCGCCGTCTTCCCGGACTCGCGCTCGCCGAACGCGTAGAAGTGCGGTTCGGCCTTGAAGTCCAGGTAGACCGGGTTGAGCCCGTCCTCGTTGATGCCGATCGGCACCAGGTGCGGACGCGGCTGCTGCTCCTTGGCGGGCAGCTGCTCGTACGGCAGCAGGTTCGGCAGCAGCCGGACCTGCGGCGCCGGACGGCCCTTCCACGAGCTGCGGACCCGGTTGACCAGGTCGGCGACGCCGTCGGCGAGGTCGTCGTTGTAGAGCTCCCACGACGGGCGCGGGTGCTTCTCGTTCGCCGCCTCGGCGCGCGCCGCCTCCGCGGGGATCCGGTCGCCGAGCTTCTCGCTGTCCACCCGGGGCAGTGCCGTCAGGTAGTGCAGCTGCGTGGCGTGCAGGCCGCGGCCCGGGCGGCCCAGCGGCACCGTCACCGCGACCTTGCGGTTGACCTCGGACTCGCCGGGGTCGCCGAGCCGGAGCTCCATGCGGGTGCCGAGGGCGTCCTTGAGCTGCGGCCGGATCGCGGCCCACCGGTTGGCGCCGATGAACACGTGGATGCCGAACGCGAGGCCCTGCTGCACCAGGTTGTTGATCTCCGGTTCGAGCGGCTCGAACTCGGACTCGGCGCGGAACGCCTCCCACCCGTCGACGATGAGGAACACGTCGCCGTACGGGTCGTCGGTGATCTCACCGCGGCGCTTGCGGTTGCGGAAGTCGGCCATCGAGTCGATGCCCGCCTCCTGGAACCGGCCTTCGCGCGCCGCCAGCAGCGACTTGACCTCGGCGATGGTGCGCCGCACCGTGTCCGGGTCGCGCCGGTTGCCGTACGCGCCGACGTGCGGCAGGTTCCGCAGCGCCGAGAGCGAACCACCACCGAGGTCGACGCAGTAGAACTGCACCTCCTGCGGGGTGTGCGTGAGCGCCATCGACGCGATCATCGTGCGCAGCAGGTTCGACTTGCCCGTCTGCGGACCGCCGACCACGGCGCCGTTGCCCTCGGCACCGTTGGCGAAGCGCAGCACGAGCGGGTCCTGCCGCTGGTGGTAGGGCACGTCGATGAGCCCGATCGGCACCTCCAGCTTGCCGCTGCCCGGGTGGCCGACGGCGGTGTAGCCGCGGTCGTCGGTCGCCTGCAGCGGCGGCAGCAGGCCGTCCAGCGTGGGCGGGGCGTCCAGCGGCGGCAGCCACACCATGTGCGCCGGCGGCCACTGGCCCTCGACCTTGCTGATGACCAGCTGGAAGTCGGTCGGCGCCAGGTCGTCCTTCTTCTTCGGCTCCTCCTCGACCACCGGTGCCTCCGGCTCCGGGGGCTTCTCCACGAAGTCCGGGATGAAGAACCGGGGCCGCTTCTCCCCCGTCACCGGCGACGCCGCCCGGCCGATCGGGCGGCGCCCGCTGGTCTGGTGGTCGTGCCCGGAGACGTAGGCCGCGCGGAACCGCTCCATGCCGTTGGGGTGCTTCAGGTACCCGTGCCCACCGTTGGAGGGCAGGTCCGCCGCGTCCGGGATGCCGATGGCGGCGCGGGACTCGGAGGCGTTGAACGTCTTCAGGCCGATCCGGTAGGACAGGTGCGAGTCCAGGCCGCGCAGCTTGCCCTCCTCCAGGCGCTGCGAGGCGAGCAGCAGGTGGACCTGCAGCGACCGGCCCAGCCGGCCGATCATGGTGAACAGGTCGGCGAACTCCGGCTTCTGCTGCAGCAGCTCGCCGAACTCGTCGATGACCACGAACAGCGCGGGCAGCGGGTCCTTGGCGTTGTCGTGCCCGGCCTCGTAGAGCTTCCGGTAGTCCCAGACGTTCTTCGCGCCCGCCTTGTCCAGCACCTCCTGCCTGCGGTTCATCTCGCCTTCGAGCGCGGCCTGCATGCGGTCGACCAGGGTGCTGTCGTCACCGAGGTTCGAAATGCTCGCGGAGACGTGCGGGGCGTTGTCGAAGCCCTTGAACGTCGCACCGCCCTTGAAGTCGACGAGCACGAAGTTCAGCGCCGCCGAGGAGTGCGTGGCCAGCAGGCCCAGCACGATGGTGCGCAGGAACTCGGACTTGCCGGAACCGGTCGCACCGATGCACAGGCCGTGCGGGCCCATGCCGCCGGAGGCGGTCTCCTTGATGTCCAGGTGCACGATCTCGCCCTGCTCACCGGGGCCGATCGCGACGCGGTACATGTCGTCCCGCGGACGTGGGCGCCAGGCCTCGTTGAGGTCGAAGGTGACCGGGTCGCCCGCGAGGCCGAGCTGCTCGATGTAGTTGAGCTGCGTGGTGAGCGGTTCGAAGCCGCCGCTGTCCTCCACGGCCGCCGGGCCGGAGGCGATGCGGTACCGCGCCATCTGGCGGGCCAGCGAGGTGGCCTCCTCCATGGTCAGCGCGTCCGGTTCGCCGAACCACTCCACGCTGTTCTGGCCGCGGGCGCCGATGCGGTCCGGCTCGACGACGATGCGCATGCCGCGGCGCTGCGTCATCGGACCGAGCACATCGGACAGGTCGATGATCGTGACCCCGGCGAGCCCGCCTTCGACGATCAGCTGCTCCTCGCGGCTGATCTCGGCGTCGTCGAGCACGATCACGATGTGCGGCTGGCCTTCCGGCGGGGCCGCGTTGCGCTGGAACCGGGGGCGTTCGTCGAGCTGCTCAGCGAGCATCTCCTCGATGCCCCACAGCGAACCGGACATCAGCCGCATCGGGCCGATGCCGTCGGTCTCGGTGGGGTGCTGCGCGTGCGGCAGCCACTTCACCCAGTCCCACTCGGTGCGCGACCGGCCGCTGGAGGCGATCGCGATGATCACGTCGTTCGGCGAGTGGAAGGTCGCCAGCTGGGCCAGCATCGCTCGCGCGAGCCCGCGGGTGAGCACCCGGTCGCCTTGCAGCCCGACCGCGGCGAAACCGCGCAGCGAGGTCGCGATCGGCAGCTGGGCCACCAGCGAGTGGGCGCGCACGAAGCGGCGCAGCGCCAACGTGGTGATCGGCTCCAGCTCGTCGACCGGCCCGGTCTGCGGCGGCACCAGCCGCGTCTCCAGCCGCTGCGAGCCGCGGCCGACGCGGACCTGGCAGAAGTCGTTGTCGTTCGGCCTGCGCTCCCACATCCGACGGGTGCCGTTCGCCAGCGACCACAGCGTCTGCGGGTCCGGGTGGACCCATTCCCGGGCGAGGCGCTGCTCGTCCGCGGCCTCGCGGGCGCGATCCCGCATCTGACCGAGGTACCGCAGGTAGTCCTTGCGGTCCTCGTTCATCTCGGCCTTCTTCTGACCGCCGTCCTTGCCGCCGCCCGCCATCATCCCGAAAGTCGAGACGAGCATCATCATCGGCATCATCATCATCATCGGGTTGTCCTTGGCCCGCTGAAGCATGAAGACCATCATCCCGAGGGATGCGACGATCATGACGCCTGGCAGCACCTTCTGAACGATGTTGCCGGGGATCACCCGCGGGATCTCGGGTGGCGGTTCGAGGTGCACCTCCCCGCCAGGCGGCCTCGGAGCGGCCATGCGCGGCAATCGCTTGAACTGCAGCGTGCTCACCGGAGGCAGCAACCTTTCCTGTCGTAGCAATGTGGAGCGGCGGGCTCACGTCACGACGCCCCTACTGCCGCGAGCGGCATTCTGTACCGTCCACGACACCGACGTCAGCAGGGTCCAGGCGGTTCCGGTCCGTCCGTGACCAACCGGTTGCGAACCCGTTGGCACGAGTTCGACCAAACCCTTCACCCCTGCGAGGTCGGTGCGGCCATACTAGGGGCGCTCTTCGGCCGGGCGGGCCGCTTTCGGCGAGAAAAGCCGCACCGGGCCGGATCGAACGCAGAAGGACCCAAGTGCAAGGACCTAGGAAGTAGGGGGCCTCAGTGGCGACCGGGACCACGGTGTTCAGCCGCGTGACAGTGGTGGCGCCGAATACTCGCATCGACTTGGCGCTGCCCGCCGACGTCGCGGTGGCGGATCTGCTGCCGATGCTGCTGGACATGGCCCGCGAGGGCAGCACGGACGGTGGCTCGCGGCACGGTGGCTGGTGCCTGGCGAAGCTGGGTGAAGAACCGCTGGAGAACAGCCAGACGCTGTCCTCGCTCGGCGTCGTCGACGGCGAACTGCTGCAGCTGCGCCGCCGCTCGGACGACCCGCCGCCCCCGCTCTACGACGACGTGGTGGACGCGCTCGCCGAGGCGGAACCGGGCAGCTACCGGCCGTGGACGAAGGAGACCGCCGCCAAGATCGGGCACGCCGCGGGCGTGCTCGGGTTCGTCGCCGCCGCCGCCGCGTTAGGACTGTCCGGACAGGCCGGTGGGGTCCTCTTCCACGCGATCACCGCGATCATCGCGCTCGTGGTCGCCGTGTTCGCCACCGGCATCGGCTCCGTCGTCACCCGCGCCTACGGCGCCGCCACCACCGGCACCGTGATCGCCGGGGCGGGCGCGCTGCCGATGGCGTTCGTCGCCGGGCTCAACGCGGTCCCCGGCAACGACCCCACCCCGAAGCTGCTGCTGGCCAGCGCGCTGGTGCTCATCTTCGCGTCGATCTCGCTGATGGTGATCGGCACCGGCATCGTCACGTTCATCGCCGCCGCGACCGTCTCCACGTTCGCGGTGCTCGCCTTCATCGCCGCCCTGCTGCTGCCGAGCGGGGCGAGCGCCGCCGGTGTCGCCGCCGGGGCCGGCGCCATCGGGCTCGCCGGGATCTCGCTGCTGCCGCGGCTGACGATCCAGCTGGCGAAGCTGCCGCTGCCGCACGTGCCGGGCAACGCCGACGACCTCAAGGAGGACGAGGGCTTCCCGGACTACCTGATGATCGAGCGCCGCACCGGCCTCGCCCACCAGTACATGACCGGGCTGATCATCGGCTGCGGGCTCACCGCCGCGCTCGGTGCGATCCTCGCGATCACGCTGGCCAACGGCGGCGTCTTCGGCGCCCTGTTCGCGATCGTGGTCGCCGCGGTGCTGCTGCTGCGCGGCCGCAACTACGCCAACGGCAGCCAGGCGGTGGCGCTGCTGATCAGCGGGCTGCTCGCCTCGGTCGGCGTGGCCGCCGGGCTGCTCGTGCAGACCGCGGTGGCGCCGATGGCCGTCGCCTGGGTGTTCCCGCCACTGCTGCTGCTGAGCGTGGGCGCGCTGGTGTTCGGCGTGGTGTTCCCGAACCGCCGGTTCTCGCCGGTGCAGCGGCGCATGGTGGACATCCTGGAGGCGGTGCTGATCGCGCTGGTGCTGCCGCTCGCGCTGGGCGTCATGGACCTGTACATGACGATCCGCGACCTCAACCTGAACTTCTTCTGAGGACCGCCGAGATGGGTTTCAACTCGCGGAACGGCGCGCTGCGGCGCGGCATGGCGCTGGTGGCCGTGCTGGGCATCACCGCGCTCGGCCCGGTGCAGCCCGCACTGGCGGACGAGACCGAGTTCCAGCCACCGCCGCTCGTCCCGGACGCGCCGCCGACCGGGCCGCTGTCCCCGTCGGGCAACTACGAGCCCACCCAGGGCTGCATGCAGGCGAACAGCAGCGGCGCCTCCGTCGTGGAGAAGCCGTGGAGCCAGCTCACGCTCGGGTTCGAACGCGCGCACTCCGAGGGGCTCACCGGGCAGGGCGCGACCGTCGCGGTCATCGACACGGGCGTCAACGAGCACCCGCGGCTGAAGCTGACCGGCGGCGGGGGCAGCGCGGTGCCGGACGGCGGCGCGAACCGCGACTGCGACGGCCACGGCACGGTGGTGGCCGGGATCATCGCGGCGGCGCCCTCCCCGGACACCGGGTTCGTCGGGGTCGCCCCGGACTCGCAGATCATGTCGATCCGGCAGTCATCCGCGCTGTTCCAGGACAAGCAGCAGAACAAGACGATCGGTGACACCCGCACGATGGCGCAGGCCGTGCAGTACGCCACGGACCAGGGCGCCAGCGTCATCAACATCTCGCAGTCGTCCTGCCAGACGATGGCCGCGGCGATGGCCGATGGCGGCGGGCACAACAACCGGCTGCACAACGCGGTGAAGAACGCCTACGACAAGGGCGTCGTCGTGGTCGCCGCGGCGGGCAACACCCAGGACAGCTGCCAGAAGAACCCGCCCGGCAACCCGGTCACCGCGGTGCTGCCCGCCTGGTTCGACGAGTACGTGCTGACGGTGGCGTCGGTCGGGCAGCAGGGCCAGGCCTCCGAGTTCACCGTTCCCGGCCCGTGGGTGGACGTCGCGGCACCGGGCGAGGACCTCACGGCGCTCGACCCGGGCAGCGGGGGGACCGGCGTGGTCAACCAGCTCGCGACCGGGCCGCAGGGCGAGCCGGGTCCGATCCAGGGCACCAGCTTCGCCGCCCCGTACGTCTCCGGGCTGGCGGTGCTGATCAAGCAGAAGTTCCCGGAGCTCACCGCGAAGCAGGTGATGGACCGGATCGAGCAGACCTCGCTGAGCCCCGGCGGGCCGAACGGGCGCAACGACATCCTCGGGCACGGCATGATCGACCCGATGGCGGCGCTGAGCGACGTGGTGCCCGCCGAGCACGGCGCGCAGCCCGCCCCGGCGAAGCCGGCGCGGCTCGGCGCGGACGTCATCCCGCAGCCGGACTGGGCGGCGATGACCGTCGCGTTCGGCGGGGCGCTCGGCGGCATCGGGGCGGTGCTGTTCACCGCGTTCCTGATCAACGCGGTGCGCACGGTCCGCGCGCGCCGCGCGGGCGGCGACGACGACTGATCGCGGCGTTCGACGACGAAGGCCCGGTGGCGTCCACTTCGGACTCCACCGGGCCTCGTCCTGTCAGGCCACGGTCATTCCGGGCGCTTCTTCCTCGTGTCGCCGAGCACCGGGTCGGCGGCGGGCGGCGGGGTGCCGAACAGCTCGGCCGGGTCGGCCTTCGGCCGCGGCCGCTTCTGCGAGCGACGTCCCGTCCCGCCACCCGCACCGGCCAGGCCCGCCATCCCGGCGAGCGGCATCATGCCGCCGACCATCCCGCCACCGAGCACGGCACCGGTGGTGGCCGCGGAGGTGCCCTCGTCAGACTGCTCGGCGTCGCCCGACTGCTCGGCGTTCCCGGCCTGGGCCGGGCTGGTCGTGGCGGGGGTGGCCGTGGCAGGGGCCGCTCCGGTTCGCGGTTCCCCCGCAGCCGCGAGCTCTGTCCACAACGGATTCCGCGGCCCGTCCGCGGTGACGGCCGGCACCGGCGGCAGCACGTCCCGCTGGGCGGCGCAGAACCGGTGCAACCGGGCGAGTACCTCGCGCACCGACTCGGCCAGGCCCGCCGCCGGGCGCCGGACCCGCATCAGGTGCTCGCGGGCAGCGGGCAGGTCCGGCCCCGGTTCGCGCAAGGCCGCGTACACCTGGGCCGCGACCTCGGCGACGAGCAGCCCCATCTCCCCGGCCAGTTCGCGCAGCGCACCGGCCGCCGCGTCGAGTTCCGCGGCCAGCGCGTCCGCCACCTCGGCGAGCGCCGCTCCGCTCGCGCCGATCCGGCGCAGCGCGGCGGCGAACGCGTCGGCGTCCGCGCCGTCCCAGCTCGCCTCGACCCCGCTCACCTGGTCGGCGGCCGAGGAGGTGCCTTCGCGCAGGGCTTCCGCCGCGGCGCGCCAGAACTCGGCGGCGGGCGGCAGCGCCCGCCACTCCCCTCCCGCGACGGCGAACTCCGGGCCGAACGGGTCGGGCACCTCCAGCACCTCGACGGACTGGTGCAGGAAGTCCAGCTGCACCGGCAGCTCGGCCCGGTCGGCGGCGAACGCGGCGGGCTCGGTTCCCGGTGCGGGCGCGGCGGATTCCGGTGCGACGGCCCCGGACCCGGGCGCTAGCGGCTCGATTCCCGTTGCGGGCGAACGGGATCCGGGTGCGACCGGATCGGCCCCCGGTGCGACCGCCGCCGTTCCGACGTCGGCCGCGGGCGCGGAACTCCGCTCCGCCTCCGCCGCGCTGGCCGCGCGCACCGCGCGCAGGTCGTTCGACTGCAACATCCCGCCCGGTTCCCCCATCACGCCTCACCTTCCCGGCCGAAACCGGCGGCGTGCTCGGCGTCCCCGGTCGCGTGCCGCTCGACGACCGCGGTGAGCTCGTCCCCCGCGTCGGCGACGGCGTGGCCGAGACCGAAGATCCGCTCCCGCAGCGCCCCGGCCAGCCCGTCGTAGGACTCGGCGGCCACCTCGCCCCACTCCCCGAAATCGGCGCCACCGGGCGCGTCCCCCAGTCCGCGCCCCACTTCGCGCACGAGCTCCCGGGCGTCGCGCAGCGCGGCCGCGTGCGCCACCAGCTCGTCGGTCTCGATCCGGATCCCCGCCATCCGGCACCTCCCGGTAGTCGACGACACCGGCCACCCCAGCGGGCCGGCGGGCGCGCCCGCGCTCGGGCACGAGCGCACCGTCCCTGGGACGTGCTCACCGGCACCGCGGTTCCCGTCCGCTGGGCGGGAAACGCGAGCGGGGCGCCCGACCGGAAAAGGTCGAGCGGGCCGTTGACCTCGCGGGAGGAGCCGTCAGCCGCCGGTGCTGCCGGACTGCTGCTGCGCCTGCGGGTTCGGCGGCGGCCGGTTCACGCCGCCCGGCGGGACCGGGACGGAGTCGTACACGTAGCTGGCCTGCGCCGGGTCGAGCAGATCGCCCTTCGGCAGCGACCGCAGGATCCCGGACGGACCGGCCTGCAACGCACCCGGGTTGGTCACCACGCCGAGCCCCTGCGCGGTCGCGCCGTCCTTGATCCCGTAGATCACGCCCTGGTCGGACACCAGGTAGATCGGGGCCGAGTCGGCACCGGCCTCGTTGGACGCGCCGCGCACCACGGCCGCCTTCCCGGCGGGCATGTAGAAGAAGTCCACCTTCGGGCCGGTCCCGTCGTGCTGGGCCAGCTTCACCGGGGCGGTCTTCGTGGGGGCGTCCTTGCCGACGGTGACCGTGACGTGGTGCTCGCCGCCGACGTTGTGCCAGCTGAGGCAGGACGTGGGCGCCTGCTGGAAGGACAGCGGGTGCGGCACGACCGTCGGGAACGAGTCCATGTCGAGGCGCTGCGCCTCCGCGGTCTTCGCGTCGGTGATGGTGCCGGTGGAGTTCGGGATCTCCTGGCTGCCGCGCTTGCTGGCGTGCAGCACCGCGGCCGCACCGGCGCTGATCTCCTGCTTGCCCTCGGGCAGCAGCGCGAAGTACTTGTCCGGCGCCCCGGCGACGGTCTGCTTGACCACGTCACCGGAGTCGTACGGGTTCTGCATGTAGTCCACGGTGCCGCTGGGCGCGTCCGGGATCTGCAACGGCGGCGCGTCCGGCACCGAGTTCAGCATGTTCGTGGTGATGGTCCGCGGAACCACCCCGTTGAGCCCGTAGAGGTCCATCACGGCCTGCTCGGAGCGGTCCACCTGCGCCTTGACGACCTTGGTGTGCGGCCGGCCCGGCAGGTCCTCCACCCGGTAGATCAGGTACTCCTGCCCGGAGCTCTGGTCCTGCACGAACAGCGACTCGTCGGGTTTGAGCTCGACGCCGTGGTCCGCGTCGCCGCCGATGACGGTGGTCTCCACCTTCGTCGCGCGCTGGGTCCGGGCCTCGCTGCCGAGGTTGTCCCGGACCTGCCCGACGTCGCAGATCGCCCACGCGGGCTCGGCGACGTTGTTCGCCGCGGGCAAGTAGTTGGGGGCGTTGACCATTCCGGTGCGCGGGCCGCGCGGGAAGTCCGCCAGCGCCGACTCCTTCACCGTGGTCGCCTCGACGGGTTGCCCGCCCTGGCCGCCGCCCTGCGCCATCACCAGCAGCTTCGCGGACGCCATGTTCAGCATCGGGATCAGCCGCTTCTGCGCGGCGTCGTCCGCGGTGACGACGTACACGCTGCCGCTGTCCTTGCCGATGACGATGTTGCCCGGTTCGGGGATCGACCCCTTCCCGCCGAACAAGCCCCAGACGAGGAACCCGATCAGCCCGATGCAGGCGAGGATGGCACCGGCGATGGTGGCGCGCTTGTGCGAGCCCATCGGGTCGTGCAGCATCACCGCGTCTTTGCGCACCAACGCCGATTCCATGCGGCGAAGGACGAACTGGTACGCCTGAACCTGTGACTTCGTTGTGGGTGTTGATGCCATTCTTCGCCTACAGCTCTCCCGTCCGAGGTACGGTTCCGCAGGATAGCCGGAGAGGGGCGCCGCACGGGTCCGGTTCGACGGAACCCTTCCGCAAACTCTTGGAACGGCTGCCGAACGACCTGGTTGGCGCGCCCGTGCGCGCACTACCTGCGAGGGGAAGAGACCGAACGGATGTCCGTCAGCACGCAACATCCGGCCCAGCCGAACGCCTCCGGTACCGGCGGTGCTCGCACGCGCATCCGAGCGCGGCGTCGCACGGTCGGTGCCAGCCTCGGGGCGATGCCGGTGGCCAACATCGTCGTCATCGAGGTCGGCCTGGCACTCGGCCTGATCCTGGTGCTGCTCAACGAGATGCTGTGGCCGGTGTCCGCGGGCGTCGTCGCGCTCGCGCTGATCATCGCGCTGCTGCGCAGGCGCGGCCGCTGGTTCACCCAGTGGTTCGGGCTCGTCCTGGAATACCGCACGCGCAGCCACATCCGCCGTTCCGTCCCGCCGTCCGAGGACGTCAGCGAATTCGTCGAGGACCGCAACGGTGACGGCATCATCGGTCCCGACGAGAACCACCGGGTGGCGCTGCTGCGGATCCTGGTCGAGGACCTCGTCGTCGCGCGCGGCCAGGACCACGACCGCAACCCGGTCGGTTTGTCCTGGCACAACGGCAAGTGGACCGCGGTGCTCATGGTGGACCCGACGCCGCCGCTGATCAGCAACCCGGACAAGGCGACGAACCTGCCGCTGGGCGTGCTGACGCCGTGCCTGGAGGACCGCGGCGTGGTGCTCGACGCGATCCAGGTGATCTGGCACTGCTACCCGGGAAGTGCCGCGCTGCTGCCGGATTCGCCCGCGCTGAACTCCTACCTGGAACTGATGGGGACCTCCTCCGCCGCCGCACGCCGCACCACCTGGGTCGCCGTGCGGCTGGACCCGCAGACCTGCGCGAAGGCCGTCGGCGAACGCGGCGGCGGGGTCGTCGGCGCGCACCGGGCGCTGATCGGCGCGCTGTCCCGAGTGCGCAACGCGCTGGCGAGCCAGGGCATTTCGGCCCGGCCGCTGGACCCGGACGAACTGCTGCAGGCGGGCATCTCCTCCGCCGAGCTGCAGGACGCGCTCGGTTCGCAGCGGCCCATCGGGTTGCGGGAGCGGTGGAGCGGGGTCATCGCCGACAACTACCGGCACGCCAGCTACGCCATCACCGGCTGGCCGAACCGGATGACCGACGGCATCAACGCGCTGACCGGAGTTCGCGGCCGGTCCATCAGCATCGCGCTGTCCATCGCACCGTCCGGTGAGGACGGCGAGGTGGGGCTGCGCGGCCTGGTGCGGATCAGCGGCCGCACCCCGGAGGCGCTGAACTCCGCGGACCACCAGCTGCGGGCCATCAGCAACAAGCTCAACCTGACGCTCACCCCGCTGCGCGGGATGCAGCTGGCGGGCCTGACCGGAACGCTGCCCCTGGGAGGTGCGGCATGAGCCGGACGCGAACCCTCGACACCCCCGGCAACAGCACCGGGACCGCGCCGGAGTTCCTGGTGCGGCCGGAGATGCTGGACCTGGTGAGCCCGCCCGGCGACCGCGGCGGGATGATCATCGGCGCCGGGCCGACCGGGGAGCCGCTGACGGCGTCGATCCTGCGGCCCGAACCGACCCGCATGGTCACCGTCGGCGGCCTGTACCTGGCGCGGCAGATCGCGCTGCGCGCCATGGCCGCGGGCGCCTGGGTGCACGTGGTCACCGGCCGCCCCGGCGCGTGGCGGGTGCTGGAGCGGGCCGCGGGGCTCACCCCCGACGGCAAGCCGGTCCCGGTGGTGAGCCTGCGCAAGCTCGCCCCCTACGACGTTCCCCGGGTCACCGAGGAGTCACCGCTGCTGCTGATCCACGACGGCGGCGCGGTGCCGCAGGAGATGTTCCCGCCGCGCGTCCCGTGGCAGACCACCATGTACGTGCTGCCCTACCTGCACCCGCAGGCGGGCAGCGGTGCGGCCACCAACACCGCCGACCTGATCCTGCTGCAGCGCCTGCCGTTGCAGCAGGCGCAGCTGGCGGCGCGGTTCTGGTACTTCGGGCAGCAGCAGATCCAGCACCTCACCCAGCTCAAGGACGACGGGGTGATCGCCCTCGGGGACAACCTGTGGGAGCCGATCACGCTGGTCACCGGCGCCAAGGAACGGGAGATCCTCGGCCCCATCCGCCGCGGCGACTGATCACGCGACGGTCTTCGAACTCGGGGTGCGAGGAGCTCGGGTGTCCGGTTGCGTGCTCGGTCGGCAGCTCAGCGGCTTCGCCGCTGACAGGAAGACGGACACGACCCGCCGGGCAGGTTCGGAGACGGGCGGTCAGGGGCTTCGCCGCTGACCGGCTAGGACGACGTTCGGAACGGCCCGCATCCCTCATCGGAGTGCGGGCCGTTCCGCGCCGGGGAGGTCAGTTCTTGATCTCGCCGTAGCGGGCCAGCGCCTCCTGCCGTTCGACGCCGTGCTCGACGATCGGCGGCGGGTAGCCGTTCGGCGGACCGTCCGGCAGGGTCCACGGCCGGTGGGTGCTCTTCGCGTCCAGGCCGCGCAGCTCGGGGACGTGCTCGCGGACGTACGCGCCGTCGGGGTCGAACCGGGTGCCCTGGGTGATCGGGTTGAAGACCCGGAAGTAGGGGGCGGCGTCGGTGCCGGAACCCGCGGCCCACTGCCAGCCGTGCTGGTTCGAGGCGAGGTCCCCGTCCACCAGGTGCCGCATGAAGTGCCGGGCGCCCCACCACCACGGCAGGTGCAGGTCCTTCACCAGGAAGCTCGCCACCACCATCCGCACCCGGTTGTGCATCCAGCCCTCCGCGAGCAGCTGCCGCATCCCCGCGTCCACGATCGGGAACCCGGTGCGGCCCGCGCACCACTCGCCGAACCGGTCCCAGGCGTCGGCGTCGGTGTCCAGCCGGATCCGGTCGTAGCGGGTGTCGAAGTTGTGCCGGGCGCTGTCCGGGCGGTGCCACAGCACGTCCGCGTAGAAGTCGCGGAACGCCAGCTCGTTCCGGTAGCTGCTCGGACCGTCCCCGACCTCGCCGGCCAGGTCGGCGAGCAGGGTGCGCGGGTGCACGCAGCCCCACTTCAGGTACGGCGACATCCGGCTGGTGCCCGCGCGGTCCGGCCGGTCCCGGTCCCGGTCGTAGCCGGTGAGCGCGGAAGCGCAGAAGTCGTCCCAGCGCTCCAGCGCGGCCCGCTCCCCCGCCGGTGGCAGCACGACACCGCCCAGGTCCTCGTCCGCGGGGATCCCGGCGGCGCGCACCTTCCGCGGCAGCAGCCAGTTCGCCGTGGACCCGTCGGTGTCCGCGGGCGCGGGCCTGCCGTGCTCGTCCCAGGCGCGCCGGAACGGGGTGAACACCTGGTAGGCGGTGCCGTCCCGCTTGGTGACGCGCCCCGGGGTGACCGCGTACGGCGAACCGGTGGCGACCCACTCGACCTCGCCGAGCGCGTCCCGCACCCGCTCGTCGCGCTCCCGGCCGTAGGGCCCGGTGTCGGCGGAGACGTGCACCGAACCGGCGCCGGCCTCCGCGACGAGCTCCGGCAGCACCTGCGCCGGAGCACCGCGCAGCACCAGCAGCCGACCACCGAGGCTCGCGTCGAGCTCTCGCAGGCAGCGGTACAGGAAGGTGCGGCGGGGCGGGCCCGCGGGCGCGAGCAGCGCCTCGTCCAGCACGAACACCCCGATCACCCGGCGGCCGTCGCGGGCCGCGGCGGCCAGCGCCGGGTGGTCGCGGACCCGCAGATCGCGCCGGAACCACAGGACGGCAGGTGCGCTCATGCCCGACGACCCTACGCACCGCGCCCGCCGGAGGCCGAGCGCGAACCCGGCACGAGTCGGGCACCGTGCTGGTGGGAAGCCGACACGAGTCGGCGCAGCACCCACCAGGAAGGCCGACACGAGTCGGCGCAGCCACAGGGGAGGCCGACACGAGTCGGCGCAGCCACAGGGGAGGCCGACACGAGTCGGCCCCGGGGCCGGCGAGGAGCCGGACACCGGGGCCTGGGCGGGACGACGGGCCGATACCCGCCGCGGCCGGAGCCGCTAGGTCGATTCAGCTTTCGATTCAGCTCCGCCGTGGACGGATCCCGTCGAGCCCGCACGGCTCATCGGGTGCCCCGGCGGTGCGGGCCCTCAGCGCTCGCCGATGGACCGGTAGGAGCGCTCCGCCGCACCGGTGTACACCTGGCGCGGACGGCTGATCTTGCGGGCCGGGTCCTCCAGCATCTCCCGCCAGTGCGCGATCCAGCCGGGCAGGCGGCCGAGCGCGAACAGGACGGTGAAGTACTTCGTCGGGAAGCCCATCGCCTTGTAGATCAGGCCGGTGTAGAAGTCGACGTTCGGGTAGAGCTTGCGCTCGACGAAGTAGTCGTCGGCCAGCGCCTTCTCCTCCAGCTTGAGCGCGATCTCCAGCAGCGGGTCGTTCGCGCCGAGCTTGCCGAGCACCTCGTCGGCGGTCTTCTTGATGATCGCCGCGCGCGGGTCGTAGTTCTTGTAGACCCGGTGCCCGAAGCCCATCAGCTTGACGCCGGGCTCCTTGTTCTTGACCCGCTCGACGAACGAGTCGACGTCGCCGCCGTTGGCGTGGATGCCCTCCAGCATCTCCAGCACCGCACTGTTCGCGCCGCCGTGCAGCGGGCCGAACAGGGCGTTGATGCCCGCGGAGATCGAGGCGAACAGGTTCGCCTCGGAGGAGCCCACCATGCGCACCGTGGAGGTGGAGCAGTTCTGCTCGTGGTCGGCGTGCAGGATGAACAGCAGGTCGAGGGCGCGGGTCAGCGCCGGGTCGACCTCGTAGGGCTCGGCGGGGAACCCGAAGGTCATCCGCAGGAAGTTCTCCACCAGGCCCAGCGAGTTGTCCGGGTACAGGAACGGCTGCCCCACGGACTTCTTGTAGGCGTAGGCCGCGATCGTCGGCAGCTTCGCCAGCAGGCGCACCGTGGACAGCTCGACCTGGTTCTGGTCGAACGGGTCCAGGCTGTCCTGGTAGAAGGTCGACAGCGCCGACACCGCCGACGACAGCACCGGCATCGGGTGCGCGTCGCGGGGGAAGCCGTCGAAGAACTGCTTGAGGTCCTCGTGCAGCAGGGTGTGCCGCTGGATCCGGTCGGCGAAGTCGTCGTACTGCGCCTGCGTGGGCAGCTCACCGTAGATCAGCAGGTAGCTGACCTCGATGAAGTTGGACTTGGCGGCCAGCTCCTCGATGGGGTAGCCGCGGTAGCGCAGGATGCCCGCGTCACCGTCGATGTAGGTGATGTCGGACTTGCAGGCGGCGGTGTTGACGAAACCCGGGTCCAGCGTCACCAAACCGGTCTGGGCCAGCAGCTTCCCGAGATCCACACCGGCGGAGCCCTCGGTCGGCTCCGTCACCTGCATTTCGTGCTCGCCACCGTCGTAGCGCAGCGCGACGGTACGTTTGGCGGTCGCGTCGTCGGGCATTCGGGAACCTCTCGCGCTCGTGAAGGGGGCGGCGCTTCCGCCGACGACTGCGCACTTCCCGTGGTGTTCGGGCAGCGTGGTCGGTCGCGCGCATGCGCCGGTCGGGGTTTCCGGACCGCCGCAGCACCACCCCGTTGGGGTCCTGTCAGATGCCACGCTAGACCGCTCCAGGCCCCTCGCGCAGCAATCGTGTTAGCCCTTTTGGGCAGGTGGGACCACGATCACATCGCCGATCAGGCCGGACGCCACGCGCTCGGCACCCGGTTGCCGCAACCGATCGCGGCGCGCCCCAGGGCCGGAGCTCCTCCGGCCCGGGGGCGCCCGGAATGCCCGGACCCGCCCCCGACCCGCCGCGCGACGGGCCGGCCCGGCCGGTCAGGCGAGTTCGGCGGTGGTCGGCGGCTCGGCACCGGGCCGGGAGACGGTGATGGCGGCGGCCCGGGCCGCGAAGCCGAGGGCTTCGCGCCACTGGTCGTGGGTGAGCGCCCGCACCGCGGCCGGGGACAGCGCGTCGTTGCGGTGCAGCCAGGCCAGCAGCGCCCCGTGCACCGTGTCGCCCGCGCCGATGGTGTCGGCGACCTGCGCCCGCACGCCCGGCACCTCGACGAGCTCGCCGTCACCGACCAGCGCGGCCAGCCCGTCGGCACCGCGGGTGAGCACCAGCCCGGCCGGGCCCGCCTGCTGCCATCGGCGCAGCGCGACGTCCAGCTCCTCGTCCCCGGCCAGCCACTCGGCGTCCTCCACCGACAGCTTCAGCAGGTGCACGGAGGGCAGCCAGGCCTCGAACCGCTTGCGGTACGCCTCCGGGTCGCCGATGAGGTCGGCGCGGATGTTCGGGTCCAGCGCCACGAACCGGCCGCGCTCGGCTTCGCGGAACAGCACCGCCTCGTACGCGGTGGCGCCGGGTTCGAGCACCATGCCGAGGGTGCCGAAGGAGACGGCGGTGACCTCGTCGGGCAGCGGGCCCGGGTCGGCGACGAAGCGGGCGGCGGTGCCTTCGGTGTGGAAGCTGTAGCGGGCCGAGCCGTCCTCGGCGAGGCCGACCACGGCGAGCGTCGTCGGTTCCGGGCCGCGGCGCACCAGCTCGGTGCTCACCCCGGATTCGACGAGGCGTTCCAGCAGCTTGTCGCCGAACTGGTCGGTGGACAGGGTCGCGTGGAACCCGGCGGGCACGTCCAAGCGGCCCAGCGCGATCGCCACGTTGTACGGGCCGCCGCCGAGGCGGGGGTGCAGCGGGCCGAGCTCGCCTCCTGGCGTGGCGGCGTCCGGGACGAGGTCGACGAGGGCCTCTCCACCGATGACGATCACGTTTCCTCCGTGCTGGTGCTTCCGTGCTGACTTGCTCGGCTCCGCGACCGGGCCGGCCGCCGGGTTCGGCGTTCCGGACCAGGTTTCGGGCCGGGGACCGCGCCGGACGGCTACGGCCGGGCGGTCGGGGGGCGGGGACCAGTGTGCTCCGCCGGGGGTGGGGCGATCCGTGAACCTCCGGCCGCCGGGTCGAACAGGCCGCCGAGCAGGAACTGGGACAGCTCGGCGAAGGCTTCCGCGTCGGACAGGCCGGTGCGCTCGGCGATCTCGCCGCGCTGGATGGCACCGATGGTGCCGCTGACCATCTCGGCGACGAACGCGGCGTGCACTTCGCGGAACACGCCTTCGCGGACGCCGTCGCGGATGTAGCGGCGCATGTTCTCGGCGGCGGCGCGGGCGTTGGCCTGGTAGGTGGCGCGGGTGGCCGGGTTGGCGGCCATGTCGGCCATGAACCGCCGGGAGGCGGGGCGCAGCCTGGCCGCGGCGGTGTCGAGGTAGGTGCGCATCCGGGCGCGGACGTCGTCGACCTCGGCGACGGCGCGCTCCACGTCGGCGGTGGCGTTCTTGAAGAACCGGGCGACGACGGCGACGGCGAGCTGCTCCTTGCTGCCGGCGAGCGTGTAGAGCGTCGACTTCGAGCAGTGCAGCCGGGCGGCGAGCTCGTCGAGGGTGAAGTGGGCGAACCCCTCCGCGAGGAACAGGGCGCACAACCGGTCGAGCAGGTCGGCGCGGCGCTGCTCCGGCGATCCCGCGCTCCGGCGGCGGCCCGGCGACGCGTTCGCCTCGGCGGCGACCGGCTCGGGAGGAGTCATGCGGGTGAGACTGCCACAGCTCGGGAACGGCGGGCGTCGGCGGGCCTGGCGCCGGACGCGGCGCGACAGTACTCTGACGAGTCCCACAGTACTCTTTTCAGTACTGGCATGTTCCGCACCCGCCACAGCCCGCAGGAGCGCCGCCCATGGCCGTCGACCGACTGCTGCCCAGCCAGGAAGCCAGCGACCTGCTCGCGCTGACCGCGGAGATCGCCCGCGACGAGCTCGCCCCCGCCGCCGCCGGGGCCGAGGAGCGGGAACTGTTCCCGCGCAAGGCGTTCCAGCTGCTCGGCGCCTCCGGGCTGCTCGGCCTGCCATACCCGGAGGAGCACGGCGGCGGAGGCCAGCCCTACGAGGTCTACCTGCAGGTGCTCGAAGAGCTCAGCAGCGCCTGGATGACCGTCGGCGTCGGGCTCTCGGTGCACACCATGTCCTGCTACCCGCTCGCCCGGTGCGGCACCGACGAGCAGCGCGACCGGTGGCTGCCGGAGATGATCGGCGGCGACCTGCTCGGCGGCTACGCGCTGTCCGAGGCGCACGCCGGATCGGACGCCGGCGCGCTGCGCACCCGCGCCGACCGGGACGGCGACGAGTACCGGGTCACCGGCACCAAGTCGTGGATCACGCACGGTGGGGTCGCCGACTTCTACGCGCTGATGGCGCGCACCTCCGACGACGGGCCGCGCGGCATCAGCTGCCTGCTCGTGGACGGCGCGACGCCCGGGCTGTCGGCGGCACCGCCCGAGCGCAAGATGGGCCTCACCGGCTCCCCCACCACCGAGTTGCGGTTCGAGGACGCGCGGGTGCCCGCGGACCGGTTGCTCGGCGGCGAAGGGCACGGGCTGGCCATCGCGCTGAACGCGCTGGACTCCGGGCGGCTCGGCATCGCCGCCTGCGCCGTCGGCCTCGCGCAGGCCGCGCTGGACCTCGCCGTCGACTACGCCAAGGGCCGCGAGCAGTTCGGGCGGCCGATCATCAAGTTCCAGGGCGTCGAGTTCCTGCTGGCCGACATGGCCGCGGCCGTGCAGTCCGCCCGCGCCGCCTACCTGGACGGGGCGCGGCGCCGGGACGCGGGCAGGCCGTTCGGGACGCAGGCGTCGGTGGCGAAGCTGGTGGCCACCGACGCCGCGATGAAGGTGACCACCGACGCCGTGCAGGTCCTCGGCGGCGCCGGCTACACCCGCGACTTCCCCGCCGAGCGGTACATGCGGGAGGCGAAGGTGCTGCAGATCTTCGAGGGCACCAACCAGATCCAACGCATGGTCATCGCCCGCGACCTCGCCAAGGGCTGACCCACCGGTTCGTCCGTGTCCCGTCAGCGGCGAAGCCGCTGAGCAGAAACCACCCGAGCGACCGGACCACCCGCAGGCTCCGCCGTTTTCCTGTCAGCGGCGAAGCCGCTGAGCGGCGACCACCAGAGCAAGACGACCATCCGCGGGTTCTCAGCGGTTTCCTCGCGAGGACAGCTTTTTCGCATGTGGCGGAGCCACCTGCGAAAAAGATCCCGCAGCGAGGAAGCCGCTGAGGTTCCGCCACCCCACGCCCTCAGCAACGAGAGCGGGGATCCCGCATCAGAACGGGCGGAGGCCCCACTGGGCGATCCAGTCCTCGCCGGGCGGGAGGGTGATCAGGTCGGTGCCGGAGTTCAGGGCGTCCGGCGGGCAGGTCATCGGCTCGATGGCGACGGCCCGGCCGCGACCCGGGAACTCGTCGTTGGTGTACACCTGCACCCACGCGAACACCGGATCGGCCCACAGCTCCACGCCGTGCCCCGCCGGGTCGGTCAGCGAGTGCCGGACCAGCGAATCCCCCGGCTCGGGCGCGGCACCGCCGAACGCGGTGTCCAGCAGCACCCCGGCGAGGCGGCGGCCGCGGCGGAAGTCCTGCTCGTCGCCCTCCAGCGCGCGCGGCGGCCGCACCGGCAGCAGCCGTTCCGGGTCGACCGGCAGCACCGAGGACGCCGCGAGCCGCAGCGTGCAGTCGTCGGTCTCGGCGAGCCCGGCGCGCGGGTACGGGTGCACGCCCACGCCGAACGGCACGGCGCGCTTGCCGAGGTTCTCCACGGTGTGCGTGACGGTCAGCCCCGTCGCGTCCAGCGAGTAGCCGATGGAGGTGAGCAGCGGCACCGGCCAGCCCGGCTGCACCGGCACCATCGCGTGCAGCACGATCGTCGACTCGGCGTGCTCGACCACGGTCCACGGGGTGTGCCGCAGCAGGCCGTGGATCGCGTTGTGCCGGTCCGGTTCGGTGAGCGCCAGCTGCTGCGGCTCCCGCTCCAGGGTCCAGCGTCCGTCGGCGACCCGGTTCGGCCACGGCACCAGCACCGCGCCTGCGCCGCCCGGTGGCCGCTGGTCGGCGTCGTAGGTCTCGGAGTACGCGATCCCGTCCACTTCGAACAGGCGCAGCGCCGCACCGACCTCGGTGACGACGGCGCGCGCACTGCCGCTGACGATCTCGAACTGCCTGCCGGTGGCGGCGACCAGATCATTCACACCGCCACTCTAGAACGTGCCCGGCGACCCCGGTGCGGACGCGGAAGAACCCCGCCCCCACGGGTGCTTCCGCACCGCGGGGACGGGGTTCCGGTCCGGCGATTACTTGGCGAGCTTGTCCGGGTCGAAGTCGACGCGGCCGGCGATCGCCCGGTTCACGCCCCAGAACACGACGCCGATGAGCAGCAGGCCCGCGGCGACCAGGTACTCGGCGACGGGACGGCCCGACAGCGGGCTCGCGAAGAACAGGCACAGCACCGCGCCCAGCACGGGCACCCAGGTGGGGGCCTTGAAGTGCTTGTGCTCCACCTCGTCCTTGCGCAGCACCAGCACCGCGATGTTGACGATGGCGAACACGACCAGCAGCAGCAGCGAGGTGGTGCTGCCCAGGTCCTCGATGTCCAGCAGGCTCACCAGCACCACGGCCAGCACGCTGGTGAACAGGATCGCGACCCACGGGGTCTGCCGGGAGCGGTGCACGCGGCCGAACACGGACGGGATGATCCGCTCGTTCGACATGCCGTAGACGAGGCGGCTCGCCATCAGCATGTTGATCAGCGCGGTGTTGGTGACCGCGAACAGCGCGATGATGGAGAACAGGATCGGCGGGAACCAGGGCGCGGCGGCCTTGACGACCAGCAGCAGCGGCGCGTCGGTGGCGGCCAGCTCATCGGTCGGCACCAGCGTCGAGGTGATCACCGCGATGATCAGGTAGATGCCCGCGGTGATGGACAGGCCCAGCAGCAGCGCGCGCGGGAACACCTTCGCCGGGTTCCGGGTCTCCTCGGCCATGTTCACCGAGTCCTCGAAGCCGACCATCGCGAAGAACGCCAGCGCGGTCGCGGAGGTGACCGCGAGCAGCGGGCTGGACTCCGGGTTGAACTCCAGCAACCGGCCCGGGTCCGGCGCCACCGCCGGGTCCTTGCTGCCGCTGATCAGCGCGACCGCGCCGAACAGGATGACGATGACCAGGCCGCCGAGCTCCACGCAGGTGAGCACGACGTTCATCTTCACCGACTCGCCCACGCCCCTGAAGTTGATCAGGGCGAGCAGCACCAGGAACGCCAGCGCCACCACGATCGCGACCGGCCCCACGCCGGGGAAGATCTCCTCCAGGTAGTTGCCGCTGAACGCCTGCGCGGCGGAGGCCGCCGAGGTGATCCCGGAGCACATCACGGCGAACGCGATGATGAAGGTGACGAAGTGGATGCCGAACGCGCGGTGCACGTACAGGGGCGCCCCACCCGCCTTCGGGTACTTGCCCACCAGCTCCAGGTAGCTGCAAGCGGTGAGGAACGCGACGACGAAGGCGACCACGAACGGGATCCACAACGCGCCGCCGACCTTGCCCGCGACCTTGCCGGTGAGGGAGTACACCGTGGTCCCGAGGATGTCGCCCACTACGAAGAACAAGAGCAGTTTCGGCCCCATGACCTTCTTCAGGCCGGGCTGCGCACCGTCGGGCGCGTCGTCGTTCATGGTCGTGTCGTTGGCCATGGCAGGAAAGTGTGCAGGGTGGTTCGACGTGATCTTGGAGCACCCCTGGTGGACGGCGTGCACCGTCGACGGCACCGGGCCCGCTCAGCGCATCGGCCCCGGACCGGGAACCGCTCGTCGGCCGAACCGCGTTGAGCCGAACGGCCCCGGCCGGACACGCTCAGCCGCGCGGCCGGCTCCGGATAGTCACCGGTTCCCGCAGTGCCGCGGCCCGGCTGATCCCTTCCGGTGGAGTCCGCGGGCGGCTCACTCGGACGGCGCGCGGTAACGCCAGAACGAGGGCGTGAGCACCGCTGCGCCCAGCGCGAGCACCACCACGAGCACGCCGCCCGCCGCCACCGCGGTCTGCGCGCCGATCACCGCACCGCCCGACCCGTGCAGCACGTCGGCGAGCCGCGGGCCGCCCGCGACGACGACGGTGAACACGCCCTGGATGCGGCCGCGCATCTCGTCGGTCGCCGCGGCCTGCAGCATCGAGCTGCGGTACACCATGCTCACCAGGTCGGCGCCGCCACCGATGGCGAGGAACAGCACGCCCAGCCACAGCGAGTCGGACAGCCCGAACCCGACGATGGCCACGCCCCACACGACGACGCCGATGGTGACGCCGACGCCGTGGCGCAGGATCCGGTGCAGCCACCCGGACAGCACGCCGAACGCGAACGCGCCCAGCGGGATCGCCGCGTACAGCCAGCCCAGCGCCGCGCCGCCGCCCGGCGGGTCGCCGTAGACGCGTTCGGCGAGCTCCGGGAACAGCGCCCGCGGCATGCCGAACACCATCGCGATGATGTCCATCAGGAACGAGGTGAGCAGCACCGGGTGCGTGCCCAGGTACCGGAACCCGTCGACCACCGAGCGCAGCCCGGCCTTCGTCGGAGCCCCCGCCAGCGGCGGCAGCGCGGGCAACCGGAACACCGCCCACACCGCGATGGTCAGCGCCACCGCGTCCACCAGGTACAGCACGGACAGGCCCAGCACCGGCAGCAGCACGCCGGCCAGCAGCGGCCCGATGACCGCGCCGAGCTGGAACACGGTGGACCCCAGCGCCTGCGCCGAGGGCAGCAGCGGCGCCGGGATGAGCCGGGCGATGGCCGCGCTGCGGGTCGGCATGTTCACCGCGAAGCAGGTCTGCTGCAGCGCGAACAGCACCAGCACCAGCCACACCGAACCGACGCCCGATGCGGCCACCAGCCACAGCAGCACGGCCGTCGCGGCGAGCCCGCTGTTGGTGAGCAGCAGCAGCTTCCGCCGGTCCACGGTGTCGGCGACGGCGCCGCCCCAGAGCCCGAACACCAGCAGCGGCACCAGGCCGAAGATCCCGGCGAGGCCGACGTACGCGGAGTTCCCGGTGAGGTCGTAGAGCTGCTTGGGCACCGCGACGGCGCTGAACTGGGCACCGACCGAGGTGACGATGCTGGAGGTCCACAGCCGCCGGTAGGCGGGGTAGCCGAGCGGCCGGGTGTCGAGGACGACCTTGCCGAGCAGCGATCGCCAGGATCGCCGGGTCCGCTCCCGCTCCGCGCGGCCGCTCTGCTGGTCCACGAGGAGCCAGCCTAGCCATGAGCGTGGCTAAGGAAACCAGGTCTTGTGACGCAGCCGACCACGCGCACCGGCGATCACGTGCGCGGACGTCCCCTTCGACCGGTTCGCACGACGGCGGGGGGGGGGCGGGGTTCCGCGC
>NZ_JAIUKB010000066.1:0-19068 GCF_020176785.1 Saccharopolyspora sp. 6V
CCCCCGCGCCGGGCCCCCGCGCGGCGGCCCCGCGCCGGCGCGGGGCGGCGCGGGGGGGGGGGGGGGGGGGGCGGCCCCCCCCCCCCCCCCCCCCCCCGCCAGGGAGCCTCCGGTCCGCAGTGGACCGGCGGGATCAGGGAGCCAGCCGCTCCACGGCCCACTGATCGTCGCCGCGCCGGAACCGCAGCCGGTCGTGCAGCCGGTCCGGCCGGCCCTGCCAGAACTCGACGGCCTGCGGGACGATCCGCCAGCCGCCCCAGTGCGGCGGCACCGGCACCTTCGCGTTGTCGCCGAAGCGCCGTTCGATGCCGTTGAGCGCGGACTGCAGCGCCTCCCGCCCGGTGACGACCCGGGACTGCGGGGAGGCCCAGGCGCCGAGCTGCGACCCGCGCGGGCGCACCGCCCAGTAGTCGGCGGTCTCCTCGGCGCGCACCTTCTCGACGGTGCCGCGCACGTTGACCTGCCGCTGCAGCGCCAGCCACGGGAACGTCGCCGCGGCCACCCGGGTCGCGGTGAGGTCGTGGCTCTTCGCGGAGGTGTAGTTGGTGAAGAACACCAGGCCGCGCTCGTCGAACCCCTTGCACAGCACGGTCCGCGAGGACGGGTACCCGTCGGCGTCCGCGGTCGCCAGCACCATCGCGTTCGGCTCCTGCACCTCCGCCCGGACGGCCTCGTCGAACCAGATCCGGAGCTGTTCGTGCCAGGTCTCGGCGAGCACCGCCTCGTGCAGCGAACCCGCCTCGTAGGACACCCGCATGGACGACAAAGTGCCGGTGCTCACGGTGCTTTCGGACATCCGTTCCCTTCCTCCCTGACCCGACTGGTGGTGCTGTTCATCGACGGCGCCGGAGGATACGAGCTCGCCCGGTCGACGCGGTCGCCGCGGACCGCGCCACGGCACCGCTACGACGGTAAACGGAGTGGGAACCCGGGCCGAACCAGCGGGACGCCACGATCGATTCCGCAAACGATGCAGTGACAGCGGGCACACTCGAATGGCCGCGGAACCGCGGCCGGTTCGTCCGGTTCGACCGGTGGCCGCCGCCCGCGGGTCGCCGTGCGGAAGGGACGCCAACGCTTCCGGGTGGCCGGCTGGTGCTTCCGGGTGGTGTTGCGGGCCGCCGGACCTCGCGCCCCGGCCGACCTCGCGCACCAGGCCGGGCCGCGCACCCGGAACTCGCCGGACCCCCGCGGGGGACGAGCCGCGGGTGAACCCGTCGAAACAGGAATTGATCCGGGTCGGCACCGGTTTCGCGGGATCGTCACGAGCTCCGGCCCCGTTCCGCCGTGTGATCTTCGCCATCGGGGCGACCCGCACCGATTGCCCGCGGCCGCGGCGCGGGTGCACTGTTACCCGCGCAGCACAGGCGGCGACCGATCGCACTCGTGCTCATGCACCCCGCCACGTCCGCCGCGCGCCCCCGAGGTGCGCGGCAACCGGAACGACTCAACGAGGAGACGAGGCAACCATGGGCACCAGCACCGACGGCACCGACTTCCGCCCCGGCCTGGAGGGCGTGGTCGCCTTCCAGACCGAGATCGCCGAGCCGGACCGGGACGGCGGCGCGCTGCGCTACCGCGGCGTGGACATCGAGGACCTCGCGGGCAAGGTCTCGTTCGGCGACGTCTGGCAGCTGCTCGTCGACGGCGCCTTCGGCCGCGGCCTGCCCGACGCGGGCGGCGCACCGCTGCCGGTGCGCACCGGCGACGTCCGCACCGACGCGCAGGCCGCGATCGCGATGCTCGCCCCGGCGCACGGCTTCGCACCGCTGCTGGACATCACCGAGGACGCCGCCCGCGACCAGCTGGCGCTGGCGACCGTGCTCGGGCTGTCCTACGTGGCCCAGTCCGCGCGCGGCACCGAACTGCCCGCGGTCCCCGCCGAGCGGATCGCCGAGGCCACCACGCTCACCGAAGCGTTCCTGACCCGCTGGCGCGGCGAACCGGACCCGGCGCACGTGCAGGCGCTGGACGCCTACTGGGTGTCGGCCGCGGAGCACGGCCTGAACGCCTCCACCTTCACCGCCCGCGTCATCGCCTCCACCGGCGCCGACGTGGCGGCCAGCCTGTCCGGCGCGGTCGGCGCCATGTCCGGCCCGCTGCACGGCGGGGCGCCCGCCCGGGTGCTGCCGATGCTCGCCGAGGCGGAGCGCACCGGCGACGCCCGCCGCGTCGTCGAGTCCATCCTGGACGGCGGCGACCGGCTGATGGGCTTCGGCCACCGGGTCTACCGCGCCGAGGACCCGCGGGCGCGGGTGCTGCGCAGCACCTGCGAGCAGCTCGGCGCGCCGCGCTTCGAGGCCGCCGCCGAGCTGGAGCGGGCCGCGCTGTCGGTGCTGCGGGAGCGGCGCCCGGACCGGCAGATCGAGACGAACGTGGAGTTCTGGGCCGCGGTGATTCTGGACTTCGCCGAGGTCCCGACCTCGATGATGCCCGCGATGTTCACCTGCGCCCGCACCGCCGGCTGGTCGGCGCACGTGCTGGAGCAGAAGCGCACCGGGCGGCTGGTGCGCCCGTCGGCGCAGTACGTCGGACCGGAGCCGCGCTCCCCGCAGCAGGTCGAGGGCTGGGACTCCGTCTCGGCGCTGCCGGTCGCCGCGGTCTGATCCCGGGGCCCGCGCGGTGCCGCACCGCGCGGGCCACCCAGCGTGACCGAGCACCCGCCGGTGATCACGGACCGTGCCCGGCTCGGTAGGCTGGGGCGGCACGGCGGCGCGCTCCCCGGAACGCGACGCCGCGCACCCGGGCGGGCACGGCGGGGCACCGCGCCTCCCTGAGCGAAATGCCTGGTCACAGGCACTGATTTCGATCACAGCGCGGTCGGGTTGCTGGCCAAAGAGCCGCCCGCGCAGTAAGTTGCCCCACGGCTCCGGCAACCGCGGCGCGGCGGGATTTCACCGATCCGACCCGTAGCCGCGGCACGCATCGAGCCCCGAACCGGCAACGGCGCCGGTCCACCCGAGGCGACCCGGGGTCCGCCGAACCCCGTCGTCCACCCGCGGGCCCGCCCGGCCTGGGCGCGGCAGCCGCGGGGCAAGCCGATTCGACAACTCCCGGAGGCGCCGGAATGACGCAGGCCGAAACCGACCCGACCACCTTGAAGCTGCCCGCCGAGCTCCTGCCGTCCGACGGCCGCTTCGGCTGCGGCCCGTCCAAGGTCCGCACCGAGCAGCTGGCCCGGCTGGCCTCCGACGGCGCCGCGGTGATGGGCACCTCGCACCGGCAGAAGCCGGTGAAGTCCCTGGTCGGCCGGGTCCGCGAAGGCCTGGGCCAGCTGTTCTCGCTGCCCGAGGGCTACGAGGTCGTGCTGGGCGTCGGCGGCACCACCGCGTTCTGGGACGCCGCGACCTTCGGCCTGGTGCGGGAGAAGTCGCTGCACCTGACCTACGGCGAGTTCTCGCAGAAGTTCGCCAAGGCCGCCAAGGCCGCCCCCTTCCTCGGCGACCCGATCGTCGTCTCCGCCGAGCCGGGCGACGCCCCCGAGCCGGTGTCGGACCCGAGCGTCGACCTGATCGGCTGGGCGCACAACGAGACCTCCACCGGCGTGATGCTGCCCCCGTCCCGCCCGGTGGGCTCGGAGCAGGCGCTGATCGCGGTGGACGCGACCTCCGGCGCGGGCGGGCTGCCGTTCGACGCGTCCGCCGTGGACGTCTACTACTTCGCGCCGCAGAAGTCCTTCGCCTCCGACGGCGGGCTGTGGCTGGCCGCGCTGAGCCCGGCCGCGATCGAGCGCATCGGCGAGATCGGTGCCTCGGGCCGCTGGGTGCCGGAGTTCCTGTCGCTGCCGACGGCGCTGGACAACTCGCGCAAGGACCAGACCTACAACACCCCCGCGGTGGCGACGCTGTTCCTGCTGGCCGACCAGATCGACTGGATGAACGGCAACGGCGGCCTGGACTGGTGCTCCTCCCGGACCCGCGAGTCCTCGCAGCGGCTGTACCAGTGGGCGGAGGCGTCGAGCTTCGCCACGCCGTTCGTGCAGGACCCGGCGAAGCGCTCGCAGGTCGTGGTCACGCTGGACTTCGACGACTCGATCGACGCGGCCGCGATCGCCAAGGCGCTGCGCGCGAACGGCGTCGTCGACACCGAGCCGTACCGCAAGCTGGGCCGCAACCAGCTGCGCGTCGGCACGTTCCCGGCGGTCGAGCCGGACGACGTCACCAAGCTCACCGGGTCCATCGACTGGGTGGTCTCGCAGCTCACCTGAGCGCGGCGCCCCCATCCGACCTGGTCGCCACCGCACCATGGCGACCGGCACATCCGTGTCACCCGAACTGGCTCTTGATCACTTGCTGTGATCGGAATTGCGGCGGATTTCGTCAAGTGTTCGCATGTCGACCGCTGTTCAGGCAAGATCGGGTAGGGAGAGGATGGTCACGAAGCGACACCGAACCCGGCGTGGCTCCCCCGTCAAGGGGGCACGCCGGGTTACGGTCACAGCTTGGTGACAACGACCGGGGAGGCTAGCGTATGCGCGCGCTGCGGGTTGTCGGGCTTGACGAGGACGGTGAGACCGTCATCTGCGAGGACCCGGAGAACGGCGACCGCTTTTCCGTGCCCGCCGACGAGCGGCTGCGGGCGGCCGCTCGCGGCGACCTGACCCGGCTGGGCCAAGTCCAGATCGAGATGGAGGCGCAGATGCGCCCCCGCGAGATCCAGGCGCGGGTCCGCGCCGGGGCCTCGGTCCAGGACGTCGCCGCCGCGGCCGGGATCCCCGAGCAGCGGGTCGAGCGCTACGCCTACCCCGTCCTGCTGGAACGCGCGCAGATCGCCGAGCGCTCGCAGCGCGCCCACCCCGTCCGCGAGGACGGCCCCGACGTGCAGACCCTCGGCGAGGTCATCGCGCACACCTTCGGGATGCGCGGCCACGACCTCACCGACGCCGACTGGGACGCGTGGCGCGGCGAGGACGGCAAGTGGGTCGTCCGGTTGCAGTGGCAGGCCGGTCGCTCCGAGAACCGGGCGCACTGGGTGTTCCACCCGGGTGCGCACGGCGGCACCGTCGCCCCGCTCGACGACCACGCGGTCGACTTGCTGGACCCGTCGCCGAACCGGCCGCTGCGGACCGTGCGACCGGTGACGGCGCTCGCCCGGGAGGCGTTGGAGCTGGACGAGACCGAGGAGGAAACGGTCGACGCGGCCGCGGAGGACACCGCGCCGCCGCCCGCTCCGCCGAAGCCCTCGACCCCGGCGATCCCCGCGCTGGACCTGGACACCACCCCACCGGCGCCGGCCGAACCGGAACCAGCCGGACCGCTGGCCGAGCAGGCCGGCGAGGACGACCTGGAAGCGGTGGAGGACGAGGCGGCCCGCAAGACCGAACCGGCCCGCCGCCGCAAGAACCACCCGATGGTCCCGTCCTGGGAGGACGTCCTGCTGGGCGTCCGCTCGCACCGCTAGCCCCAGCGCTCGACGACGGCCCCTCCGGCACCGCGCCGGAGGGGCCGTCGCACGTCCGGGCCCCGCACGTCCGGTCCCGCGGCGGCCCACCTCGCGCCGCGCCGTGTCAGCCGAGCAAGGACAGCAGCAGGGCGAGCCAGGCGAGCAGGACGCCGCCCGCCGCGCCGAACGCGACCCAGCGCCACACCGGCAACCGGCGGCCGATCCAGATCGAGGGAGCGAACCCGCCGACCACCACGACGTTGACCAGCACCGCCAGCAGCAGGTTCACCTCGCCCAACCCGATGCTCACCACCACGAGCGAGACGGTGACGAGCGCGGCGATGACGACGGCGACGGCGCCGCCGGTGGCCCACGGCGTCGGTTCCGGCACCGCGCCGACCGGGCCCGCGCGGCGGACCCGGCTCACCCGGCCGCGCGCGGGGTCCCAGTAGCCGACCTCGCCGCCGGTCTCGGCGGCCAGCCGCGCGGCGAGCTGGCGGCCGCGGCGGGCCATCAGGGTCGCCGAGCTCTCCCCCGCGATGTCCTGGTCCGGCGCCACCGCCTCCACCACGTGCGCCCACTCGTGCAGGTCCTCGACGAGTTCCGCGGGCAGCGCGAGCCGCGCGGGGTCGTACTCGCGGACCGGTCGCTCCCCGGCGCGTTCCGGGCGGTCGACGAGCACGGCACGTCCCCGGCGCACCCGCAGCTCCCACCGCGAGCGCTGCGCGGCCCCGATCATCTCGCCCCGCTCATCGCGTGGAAGACGATCGCCCCGGCGGTGGCGACGTTGAGCGAGTCGACCTCGGGGCTCATCGGGATGCGCACCGGCAGGTCGGCCGCGGAGATGGTGTCCTCGGCCAGGCCCGGTCCTTCCGAACCGAGCAGCACCGCGACCTTGCCCCGGTCGAGCCCGGCTTCGGCCAGCGGGGCCGCGGTGGCGCGCGGGGTCAGCGCCGCGGTCCGGAAGCCGTGCTCGGCGAGCAGCGGCAACCCGCCGGGCCAGTCGTCGAAGGTGGCGAACGGGACCCGCAGCACGTGACCCATCGAGACGCGGATGCTGCGCCGGTACAGCGGGTCGGCGCAGCCCGCGCCGAGCAGGACGCCGTCGATGCCGAGCGCGGCGGCGTTGCGGAACAGCGCGCCCAGGTTCTCGTGGTCGCCGACGCCCTCCAGCACGGCGAGCCGCTGGGAGCGGGCGATCAGGTCCTCGGCGGTGGTGGCCGGTGCGCGGTCGGCGACGGCGAGCACGCCCCGGTTGAGGTGGAAGCCGACGACGGCGCTCATCACGTCCGGCTCCACCGCGTACGCGGGCACGTCCACCCCGGCGAGCGGCTCGTCGAGCGCGTCGATGCGGCGGTGGACGCCCAGCAGCGCGCGCACCGGGTACGGCGAGGCCAGCAGCCGCTCGACGACGACCACGCCCTCGGCGATGACGAGTCCGCGCCCGCCGGGCCGGTCCGGGCGGCGATCGGCGGTGGCGAGGTCCCGGAAGTCGTCGACGCGCGGGTCGTCGACGTCGGTCACCTGGTGCACGCGTGCCACGGCACGCATCTTCGCATTCGGCCCCGGTCCGACCGGCAGCATGTCGCGATCTCGCCGGGCGATGACCCAGGTCACAGCGGCGAAGCGTGCGCGGTGGGCATAACGGGTACTTCCGCACTGTTAGTTGTAGAGAGCAAGCTGTTGTCGTCGCCCACCACGATCCGGACCCGGCCGGGACGCCGGATGCGGGAGCCGCGGCGCCGGGACCTCGATCCCCGGTGGCCGTGCGACCCGGCACGACGACGACCGCACCTGGGGTTCACCGGCCGCCCGCACCGACACCGCCGCCGCGCGCACGAGACGGCGGCCAGCGATGAGGAGACGTATGTCCACCGCCGAGGAGGCCACGATCGACGGCGCGCAGCGCCGGCTGGGGAGCAAGACCAAGTTCGCCCTGATCCTCGGTGGGCTGACGGCCTTCGGGCCGCTGTCCATCGACATGTACCTGCCCGCACTGCCGCAGCTGACCGCGGAGCTGGGGGCTTCGGAGTCGCAGGCGCAGCTGACGCTGACCGCGGTGCTGCTCGGGTTGGCGCTGGGCCAGCTGATCGCGGGGCCGATCAGCGATTCGGTCGGCAGGCGCCGCCCGCTGCTGGTCGGACTCGTCGTCTACATCGTCGCGTCCGTGCTGTGCGCGCTGTCCGGTTCGATCTACGCGCTGGCCGCGCTGCGCGCGTTGCAGGGCGCGGGTGCCGCGGCCGGCATGGTGATCGCGCGGGCCGCGGTCCGCGACCTGTACTCCGGGGTGGAGGCCGCGCGGTTCTTCTCCTCGTTGATGCTGGTGACGGGCCTGGCCCCGATCCTGGCGCCGGTGATCGGCGGCCAGGTGCTCGCGCACACCACGTGGCGCGGGGTGTTCGTGGTGCTGACCGCGTTCGGCACCGTGCTGCTGCTGGTGGCGGCGTTCCTGCTGCCGGAGACGAAGCCGGAGCGGTGGCGGCAGCCCGCGCGGCTGGGCAGCACCTTCCGCACCTTCGGTTCGCTGCTGGCCGCGCCGTCGTTCTTGGGCAACGCGCTGGCCGGCGGGCTGGGCATGGCGGCGATGTTCGCCTACATCTCCGGGTCGTCGTTCGTGCTGCAGAACATCTACGGGATGTCGCCGCAGACCTACAGCCTCGCGTTCGGGGCGAACGCGATCGGGCTGGTGCTGGCCGGGCAGATCAACGCGCGGCTGGTGGGCCGGGTGGCCACCGAGGCGCAGTTGCTGGTGGGTGCGCTGCTGGTCTCGTCGGTGGCGGGCGCGGTGCTGCTGGCCTCGGCGGTGCTGGACCTGCCGCTGCCGTTCCTGCTGGGCGCGCTGTTCGTGATGGTGGCGGCGCTGGGCTTCGTCATGCCGAACACGACGATGCTGGCGCTGGCCGACAACCGCGAGGTGGCCGGGAGCGCCTCGGCGCTGCTGGGCGTCTGCCAGTTCATCGTCGGTGCGCTGGCCGCGCCGCTGGTGGGCCTGGGCGGCACCGGTTCGGCGGTGCCGATGGCGACGGTGATGTTCGGCGTCGTGGTCGCCTCCGCGGTGGTGTTCCTGACGCTGGGTCGGCGCGGCACGACCCGCACCGAGGTGGTGGCCAGCTCCGCTGGGCAGGCGACCGCGGCCCCCGCCGAGCGCCCCGCCACCGAGCGCTGAGCCCGTCCCGCGCGGCGCAAGGAGATTCCCGGCTGCCGCGTGTAGTCGACCCGTTCCGCGGGAGGCTGGAGATCCTCACCGCATCGGCGCAGCGCGCAACGCAGCGTGCGGACGGGCCCGCGCACCGACGGTGATCCCGCGGCCCGCGCCACCGCGCCCGATCGGCCAGGGCACCCCCGGTCAGGCCCGCCCGGAACGGGCGCGGAACCGGCCGGGAAAGTCCCTTTTCCCGCTGGTCACAAGAGGTGCCCGGGTGCTCGCTCGAACACCGTTTTGGACGCTGGTCCGCCGGGTACCGATGTGTCACCGTTGGTGTCCACCTAAGCCGGCGTGCTGGCCGACGAGCGGGGAGACGGCATGGGAAAGCACGTGACCAGTCGGGCTTTCACTCCTGTGGACCGGCAACGCTATCGGGACAAGATGCAGCGCGGTCTCGACGCGCTGGCCCGGATGCTCGCGGAGGGCAACTTCTCCTTCCCGCACCAGCAGATGGGGCTGGAGATGGAGCTGAGCCTCATCGACGAGCGGATGGACCCGTCGATGTCGAACTCGGTGGTCCTGGAGAAGATCAACGATCCGTCGTTCACCACCGAGCTGGGCCAGCACAACATCGAGCTCAACGTGCTGCCCCGCGCCCTCGCCGGGGACGGTGCCCTGGAGCTGGAGCACGAGCTGCGGAAGGCGTTGCGGCGCGCGGACGGCAAGGCCCAGGACGCGAACGCGAAGCTGGTGCTGATCGGCACGCTGCCCACGCTGCGGCGCAGCCACTTCGACCCGGGCTGGCTCTCGCACGACCCGCGGTACTCGCTGCTGAACGAGCAGATCTTCACCGCCAAGGGCGAGGAGATGCTGCTGGACATGGAGGGCGCGCCGCTCGGCGACGGCGGGCCGGAGCAGCTGCGCTGCTACGCGGATTCGATCGTGCCGGAGTCGGCGTGCACCTCGGTGCAGCTGCACCTGCAGGTGGCGCCGGAGGACTTCGCCGCGCACTGGAACGCCGCGCAGTGCCTGGCCGGGGTGCAGCTGGCGATCGGCGCGAACTCGCCGTTCCTGCTCGGCAAGGCGCTGTGGCACGAGACGCGGGTGCCGTTGTTCCAGCAGGCGACCGACACCCGGCCGCAGGAGCTGAAGAACCAGGGCGTGCGGCCGCGGGTGTGGTTCGGGGAGCGCTGGATCACCTCGATCTTCGACCTGTTCGAGGAGAACGTGCGCTACTTCCCCGCCCTGCTGCCGGAACCGGAGGAGGAGGATCCGGTGGCGGCGGTGCAGGCGGGCCGGGCGCCGACGCTGGCGGAGCTGCGGCTGCACAACGGCACCGTCTGGCGCTGGAACCGGCCGGTGTACGACCTGGTCGACGGGGTGCCGCACCTGCGGGTGGAGAACCGGGTGCTGCCGTCGGGGCCGAGCGTGCGTGACGTGGTGGCGAACGCCGCGTTCTTCTACGGGGTGCAGCGCGCGCTGACCGAGCAGGACCGGCCGGTGTGGACGCAGATGTCGTTCGCCGCGGCGGAGGAGAACTTCTACACCGGGGCCCGGCACGGCATGGACGCGCACCTGTACTGGCCGGGCGCCGGATGGATCACCCCGGACGAGCTGGTGCTGCGCCGGTTGCTGCCGATGGCGCACGAGGGGCTGCGGTTGTGCGGGGTGTCGGACGCCGCGCGGGAGCACGCCCTGGGCGTGATCGAGGCCCGCTGCCTGCGCAAGCAGACCGGGTCGTCGTGGCAGCGGGACGTGGTGGCGCGGCTGGAGCAGCGCGGTCACGACCGTCCGGCCGCGCTGGCGGCGATGCTGCGGCGCTACGTGGAGCTGTCGGACTCGGGCGAGCCGGTCCACGCCTGGCCGCTGGAGTGATGCGGGCCCGCGCGCGATCCCGGTGACTGAGATCAACCCGGGCCGGAATGCAGCCGCCCAGCTGTTGCCACTAGATTGCAATTGCTAGAGACTGCTGACAGCGATACGCGCACAGGGAGACGCTCCATGGCTCAGTACGTGCTGCCCGAGTTGGACTACGACTACTCGGCGCTGGAGCCCGCGATCTCGGGTGAGATCAACGAGCTGCACCACAGCAAGCACCACGCGACCTACGTCAAGGGCGCCAACGACACGATCGAGAAGATCGCCGAGGCGCGGGACAAGGGCGACTTCGGGTCGATCGTCGGCCTGGAGACGACGCTGGCGTTCAACCTGGCCGGGCACTCGCTGCACCTGGTGTGGTGGAAGATCCTCTCGCCGAACGGCGGGGACAAGCCGACCGGTGAGCTGGCGGCGGCCATCGACCAGGACTTCGGGTCGTTCGACAAGTTCCGCGCCCAGCTGGAGGCCGTGTCGACCACGATCCAGGGCAACGGGTGGGGCGTGCTGGCGTGGGACCCGGTGGGTCAGCGGTTGATCACGCAGCAGCTGCGGGACCACCACTCGAACCTGTCGATCGCCACCACGCCGCTGCTGGTGTTCGACATCTGGGAGCACGCCTACTACCTGCAGTACAAGAACGTGAAGGCGGACTACGTCAAGCAGTTGTGGAACGTCGTGAACTGGGACGAGGTCGGCAAGCGGTTCGCCGACGCCCGCGCCGGTTACAACGGACTGCGCCTGCCCACCGCCTGAGCCTTCCCGCGGCCGCGCGGGACCACGGACCGGCGGTGGATGCTCCGACAAGCGAAGCTGCCGACACTTCGGGGCCTTCCTCCGGGAGGGCCCCGAAGTGCTGTCCGCCGCCTGACCTGCTCGTTCGGCCTCGGACGGGAACGAACCCCGAACGCGAACGGGCCCCGCCTCCCGGAGGAGACGGGGCCCGCTCTGTTCCCGAACTGACTGCCGCTCCCACCACGAAGCGGACATGTATTAGGTTAGCCTAACCTCCCAGGGTCCGCAACCCCCGATCTCCGGCGGCGCAGCAGCACCCCGCACACCACCGCCGCGACCAGCGACGCCAGCCCACCCAGCAGCAGCGGCGACCGCGGGCCCAGCACCTCGGCCAGCCAACCCGACGCGAGCCCGCCCACCGGTTTCCCGCCGAGGAACAGCAGCATGTACAGCCCCATCACCCGGCCGCGCATCGACGGCTCCACCGCCAGCTGCACCGTGGAGTTCGCGCTGGTCGTGAAGGTCATCACCGCGACCCCGACCGGCACCAGCATCACCGCGAACGACCAGTACGACGGCATCAGCGAACCGACCGCCTCCAGCAGCCCGAACGCACCCGCCCCCAGCACCATCAGCCGCAGCCGCGACCCGGACCTCCTGCTGCGGCGAGCGGCGAGCGTGGCGCCGGAGAGGGTGCCGACGGCGAGCATCGTGATCAGCAGCCCGTAGCCGTCGGCGTCGCGGTCGAACACGTTGCGGGCGATCACCGCGAAGGTGCTCTCGAAGTTCATGCCGAAGGTGCTGACGCAGAACACCAGCACCATCACCGCCACCAGGTCGGGGCGCCCCAGCACGTAGCGCAGCCCCGCCCGCACCTGGCCGCGCTCCTTCGGCACCGGTTCGCTGCGGTGCAGCCGCGCCACGTTCATCAGCAGCAGCCCGCCGACCACGGCGGCCGAGCTGATGCCGTTGGCGATGAACACCCACCCGGTGCCGATCGCGGTGATGAGCAGCCCGGCGATGGCGGGCCCGACGATCCGCGCCAGGTTGAACGTCATCGAGTTCAGCGCGACGGCGTTGGTGAGCTGCGCGGGGCCGACCATCTCGACCACGAACGACTGCCGCACCGGCGCGTCCACCGCCGCGAAGCAGCCGAGCACGAAGCACAGCGCGTACACCTGCCAGAGCTGCGCCGAACCGGACACGTCGAGCAGTCCGAGCAGCAGCCCGCAGGCACCGAGCGCCGTCTGGGTGGCGACCAGCAGCCGCCGCTTGTCGAACCGGTCGGCGGCGGTGCCCGCCCACAGCGTCAGCAGCAGCGTCGGCAGGAACTGCAGCGCGACGGCCACGCCGAGCGCGCCGGGGCTGCCGCCGGAGAGCTCCAGCACGAGCCAGTCCTGCGCGGCCCGCTGCATCCAGGTGCCGGTGAGCGAGACGACCTGGCCCGCCGCGTAGTAGCGGTAGTTGCGCACCCGCAGCGAACCGAACATGCCGCCGCCGGTGCCGGTCTCCCCGGCCGGCGGTCCGCCGGGCCGGTGATCGCTCTCCTGCCCGGGGTCGCTCTCCTGCCCGGGGTCGCTCTCCTGCCCGGGGTCGCTCTCCTGCCCGGGGTCGCTCTCCTGCCCGGGGTCGCCGGGCGGACCTCCGGCCCGCCCGCGCGCGGCCGCCGGTTCCGGATCACCGGCGCGCGCGGCCGCGGACGCACCGGGGAGTGCGCCGAGCTCGCCGGTGGACGTGCGGTTCGCACCGGCCGGGTCGGACCCCGACGGGTGCGGCGATTCCTCTGGCACCGCCGACGTGCTCAGCTCCCTCCTAGCGCTGCGAGATCCGTTCCATGATCTCGGCCGCGTGACTCAAGGTCGCGCGTTCGTCCCTGGTGAGTTCGGCCAGCTGGACGTCCAGCCAGCGCTCGCGGGCGGAGATCTCCTCTTCGATGCGGGCGCGGCCCGCGTCGGTGAGGTCCACGACGGCCTGCCGCCCGTCGGTGGGGTGCGGGGTGCGCACCACCAGGCCGAGGCCTTCGAGCGCCGCGATGACCCTGGTCATCGAGGGCGGCTGCACGCCTTCCTTCGCCGCGAGCGTGCCCGGAGTCATCGCCCCGGCCTTGTAGAGGCAGGACAGCGCAGACAGCTGGGAGAGCGTGACGACGGAGTCGGTGCTCTGCGCCCGCAGCCTGCGGTTGAGGCGGACGGAGGCCATCCGCAACCGGGTGGCCAGCGTGCGCTCCCGTTCAGCGATCTCGGACACGTCGTTAGTCTACCAAACTACTTGACGACATTTCGGACATTCGGCCCGCTGTCGGGCGCGATGCGCGGAGCATAGTGCCCGCCCCGCCCCGCACGACCCCGGAACGCCCCTTTTTCGGATCTCCAGGAGGACCCGCAAGCCCTAGCACCGTCCTGTCAGCGGCGAAGCCGCTGAGCGGAGACCCAGCAAGCAACCGGACCACCCGCGGGTTCTCAGCCGCCTTCTCGCGAGGACAGCTTTTTCCTCGTGGCGGAGGATCCCGCAGCGAGAAGGCGGCTGAGGTTCCGCCACCCGCCCCGCCACGCAGCAGAAGCGGGACGACAGGCGGTCAGGCGAACAGCGCGGAGACCGGGTCTGCGGCGAAGTAGAGGACGAACGCGGCCGACACCACCCACATCAGCGGGTGCACCTGCCGGACCCGGCCGGTGGCGGCGTGCAGCAGCACGTAGCAGATGAACCCGACCCCGATGCCGTTCGCGATCGAGTAGGTGAACGGCATGACGACGATGGTGAGGAACGCGGGCAGCGCCTTGGCGAAGTCGGACAGGTCCACGTCGCGGATCTGCCCGAGCATCATCGCGCCCACCACGACCAGCGCCGGAGCCGCCGCCTCCACCGGGATGACGCTGTAGAGCGGGGTGAAGAACATGGCCGCGAGGAACAGCAGCCCGGTGACCACGTTCGCCAGCCCGGTGCGCGCACCCTCGGCGATACCGGACGCGGATTCCACGAACACCGTGTTGGAGCTGGCCGACCCGACCCCGCCCGCGACGGCACCGACGCCTTCCACCGCCAGCGCCTTGCCGATGCCGGGCAGGTTGCCCTTGCGGTCGGCGAGCCCGGCCTCCTTGCCGAGGCCGGTCATGGTGCCCATCGCGTCGAAGAAGTTCGCCAGCACCAGGGTGAACACCAGCATCGCCGCGGCCAGCGCGGGCAGCCGCGTCCACGCGCCGAACGAGATGTCCCCGACCAGCGACAGGTCCGGCAGCCCGAAGATCTCCGCGGGCGGCGCCGGGTAGCCGAGGTTCCAGCCGTGCGGATCGGTGCCCTCGGACGGGCCCGCGTGCACCAGCGCCTCGACGACGATCGCCACCACCGTGTTGATCACGATGGCGATCAGGATGCCGCCGCGCACCTTGCGCGCCACCAGGATCCCGGTGAGCACCAGCCCGAACGCGAACACCGCCGTCGGCCACGACGCGATCGAGCCGTCGATGCCCAGCCCCACCGGCACCGTCGTGTTCGCCGCGTCCGGCAGCCTGCGCACGAACCCGGCGTCGACGAGGCCGACGAAGCTGATGAACAGGCCGATGCCGACGGCGATCGCCGCCTTCAGCTCGGGCGGCACCGCGTTGAACACGGCGGTGCGGAACCCGGTGGCGACCAGGACCAAGATCACCAGCCCGTCCACCACCACCAGGCCCATCGCCTCCGGCCAGCTGACCTGCTGGGCGATGGTGACGGCGAGCAGCGTGTTGATGCCCAGGCCCGCCGCGATCGCGAACGGGTAGTTCGCCACCAGGCCGAACAGCAGCGTCATCACCCCGGCGACCAGCGCGGTGCTCGCGGCGACCTGCGGCACCGTCAGCACGTGGCCGAGCACGTCCCGCTTCGCCGTCGGCGAGTCCGCGGAGTAGCTGCCGAGGATCAGCGGGTTCAGCACGATGATGTAGGCGACGGTGACGAAGGTGACCAGCCCGCCCCGCAGCTCCCGGCTCAGCGAGGAACCGCGCTCGCTGATCTTGAAGAATCGGTCCAGCGCGCCGGTGGCCCGTCCCGCGCCACCACTGCCCGCCGACCCCGCCGCGTTCGAACCCGTTCCCGCAGAACTCACGCGACGATCCTCGACATCATGTTCCGCGCCCGCAACGGGCTCCGAACCGGGTTCACCAGAACTTTTCAACGGCTCTTCCGCAGCACCGTGCGAATCGTCCGGTTCTCTGTCCGCCATCACTACCTCACCCCGCTCACGACTACCGGGGTAGCCTGCCCGACGTGGCCGAAGACAGCGCACGCACCCCCTCCTCACCAGCGACGACACCCCCCGAACCGGCGCACACCGTGCCCGCGCTGCCGCGCAGGCTGGCCCAGCCGACCCCGGTGGTGCTGGCGGGGACGGCGCTGTGGCTCGTCGGCGTCGCGCTGTTCGCCGCGACCGCGCCCGGCGGCATCGAGTTCTGGACCTGCGTGGCCGGCTTCGCGCTCGGCCTCATCGGCTACGGGGTGTTCCGCTGGCAGCGCTCCGCGTCACGCCGCGGATCGCGCGGCGCGTGGAAGGGGTTGTCGGGGCTCGACGGCTAGCTCCGATAGCGGAAAGTCACCCTCCCCGACTCGGCCGTTCGCTAGTCTGCTGCTCGCGAAGTACCGACAACTGGGGAGTTGCGCGTGGCATCCAAGCTCGATGTCGATCGCCTGGAATTCGTGGTCCTCGTCAGCAGGGCAGGCCTGAAGCGGATGCCGCCGGTGCTGCAGTACAGCCACTACGGCACGCCGGTACAGGACATCAACGCCGAACTGGACGCCGCCGACGCGCGATGCAGGCAGCGCGGCCTCATCGACCGCGCGAACCAGGTGAGCGACGAGGTGTGGGACCTGATCGGGGTCTACGGTTCCAGCGCCGTCGAGTTCGACCTGCGGTTCTCCGCGCAGAAGGGCACCGAGCTGCGCGCAGCCGTCTCCCAGTCCGGCCGGGTCGCGGTCCGCAGCGTGATGCACGGCGACCGCTACGTCTTGGAGCGGGTCCGCCCCGAGGACTCCGTGCCCGCCCTGGTCTCGGTGCTGCCCGACCACCCGCCGGTGAAGATGAAGCCGGTCAACGTCGACCTCCGCGAGCTGCGCGCCGTGATGGCCGACGTGGAGAAGAAGGGCATCACCGACCCGCGCGCCGTCGAACAGGGCCTGCGCGGCCGCGGGGTGGACGTGGCGCACTTCCGCAAGGCCACCGAACTGCTCGACGGCACCAAGCTCGGCGCCGGGCAGATCGGCGTCACCGTGTGGAACGCGCAGCGCAAGGAGTTCCGCGGCGACCACACCGTGCAGGTCATCGACGTCGAAGGCGGCCGGGTCTCCGTCTACAACTCCGGGAACCAGCGGATGGTCGCCGGAGCCGACGTCGGCACCTTCCGCCGCGTCCTCGGCGACCTCACCGGTGCCGCGCAGCGCCGGTCGGTCTGGTGACTCCCGCCGCTGGGCCGAACGCGTGATCCGGCCCGCCCGCGGGGAACGAACGGCGGCCGGAGACCGTCGTATCGGTGCACCGCACACCCGTGATCTGGCAAGCTACTGGCCGATCACGGAGCTACGTGACACTAGGGGGTAAGACAGCATGGCCACCATCAACACCACCGTGAACAACGGGGGCGTGACGTCGGGGGCGTCGTTCTCCGTCGACACGGACGCGATCCCGGGCATGATCGCGAAGTACGAGGATGCTCGGGACGAGTTGGACAAGATCATCCAAGTGGTGAGCCGCTCGGGCTTCCTCAAGCCTCCGGGCGATGACGAGGTGAGCAAGAGCGCCGCAGCGTCGATCAAAAAGCTCATGGGTAACTCGGAGGGTGGCATCACCCAGGTCGTCACGGGTGCCCGCAAGCACATCCAGGACCAGATCGATCAATTGAAGGCCGCCCAGCAGGACTACCGATCCGCGGACGACGCGGCCACTCCGAACCAGGCGTAAGGACTTTTCCGTGCTACGACGCACCAGCGCGCTCGCCGCATCCCTCTTCGCGTTTACCGCGATCTCCTCGTGCGCAGTCAGCGGAGGGGGAGAATCGCCCCCGCAGGCCGCGCCGAGCAAGGAGAACGTCGACCCCGCTCTGGCGGTGCAGAACCCGAAGGAGCTCAAGGGCGTCCAGGACGCCTGCCAACTGCTCACCGCCGAGCAACGAGCCGCCCTCCAAGCGGACGGACAGCCCGAGCAAGCGGACAGCGAATACCAGGAACCGTCGTGCGATATCAACGGTGAAGCCCTCAACACATCGATCGCCATCAACACGAACCACGGCGGCATGACGGCAGCACACGCCCGCAAGGACAACTTCGACAACTTCGAACCCACCGAAGTCGCCGGATACCCGGCGGTTCTGGTCAACTTCTCGGACACGTTGTGCACGGTCGCGGTCGGTGTCTCCGACACCCAATCCGTCGACGTCTATTACGCCAAGAACTCCGGCGGCACACCCGAAATGGACGACGCCTGCGGCTACGCCAAGAAGATCGCCGCCGAGGTGCTCAAGAACATTCCTCCCGCCTGATCCGAGATCTGGCGGCTAGACGAAGGACGCTGTGACATGACCGCCCCCATCGTGATCGGCGTTGCGCTCGTGACGCCGATCGATTCCGGCAACGTCGACGAGATCATGAAGAAGGTGGGGTTCAACCACCCCGAGAAGTACACGCAGATCACCGAGGGCGCCGGGCCGGACGAGATGTCCCGTGCCGCCGATGACCTGAAGGGTTCGATCAGCGAGCACTTCGGCAACGCCATGGAGCTGCTCGAAACCGCGAACCGCGATGCGAACGTGGCGTGGGAGGGCAAAGCCGCCGAGCAGTTCGGCAATTCGACGAAGCCGATGACGAGCTTCCTCACCAACGCCCAGTCGACCTCGCAGGCCGCGGGTGAGTCGGTCGACCGCCAGGTCGACGGGTTCCTCACCGTCCGGAACTCGATGCCGGAGCCGAAGCCGGTCGACGCGACGGACAACCTCCTGGAGAAGGGCGGTGCCTTCCTCGTCGGCGGTGAGACCGACCTGCAGCAGCAGGAGCGGGAGGCCACCGAGGCGGCCGAAGCCGCGAAGCAGACGTACGAGACCTACGACAGCACCATCCGCCCGGAAGTCCAGAACCCCCCGCGGTTCGACCCGCCGCCGACGCAGAACGGCGATGGCGGGCAGGGTCCGTTCGACCGCAGCGGTGCGATCAACTCGCCGATGGGTGTCGGGGCCGGCGGCTCGCCGGGTGCGGGCGGCGGTACCGCGGGTATCGGCGGTGGTAGCGGCGCGGGATTCGGGCCTGGTGGTTCAGGTCCGTCCGGTAGCGGTTCGTCGTGGTCACCCGGTGGCGGCGGCGGTGCCGGTGGCTCGTTGCCCGGCGGCATCGGTGTGCCCGGCGGCCCTGGCGTGGGTTCCGGCCCTGGTGCCGGTGGCGTCGGCGGTATCGGCGGCGGCTTCCTGCCGGGTGGTCCTGGCGGGAGCGGCGGCGCGGGTGCGGGCGGCCGAAGCGGCCTCGGGGCCGGCGGTGCTGGTGGCCGCGCGGGTTCCGGCGGCGCGGGTGCCGGCTCGGGCGGCCGCGCGGGAGTCGGTGCCGGCGCGAACCAGCCCGGTGCCGGTGGCCGTGCGGGCGTCGGCACTCCGGGCGCGGGTGGCGCGGCCGGTGGTGCGGGCACGGGCGCTGCCGGTGCGGGCGGCCGCGGTGGCGCGGGTGCGATGGGCGCCGGTGGTGCCGGTCGCGGTGCGAAGGGCGCCGGGGACGAGGACCAGGAACACGAGAGCTGGCTGGAGGAGCAGGACGACGTGTGGCTGAACGACATGCCGCGCACCGCTCCCCCGGTCTTCGGCGAGTGACGATCCCCGCCTGACCGAGAACTCGGCCGCCCCCCGGCCACACGGGGGGGCGCCGCGGGGGGTTTGTGGGGCGACAGTTTTTGATTAGGGGGGCGCGGGGCGGGGGGCGGGGGGGGGGGG
>NZ_JAIUKB010000066.1:19076-20169 GCF_020176785.1 Saccharopolyspora sp. 6V
GCCCCCCCCCCCCCCCGCCCCCGCCCCCCCGGGGGGGGGGGGGGGCGCCCCCCCCCCCCCCCCCCCCGGGGGGGCCCCCCCCGGGGGGGGGCGGGGGCCGTTCTCGTGTTCAGGCCAGGTTTCGGATGATCTGCCGGGCGGCCGGTTCGAGGAGGCGGGCGACTTCCTGCGGGTCGGCGGGTGGTTCGTGGGTGGTGTGCAGGGTGACGGTGGTCTTCCCGGTACGGAACTCCAGTTGCCAGTCCCCGTTGAGGTCGGTGAGGCAGGTGTCGCCGTCGCCGATCCGGACGTCGGAGCGCACGGGGGCCCTGCCGAGGATGGCGTGGCCGCAGATGCTCGCCAGGTACCTGTCGCCGGGTTCAGGTGCTTCCCAGTTCATGAAGTCGGCGCTGATGCCGTCGGGCGAGGGGCCGTAGATGTCCTCCTCGGTGGCGATGCGGCGGGTGCAGGAGGTGTCGACCCGGTACCCGTCGCCGTTCATCATCAGTTCGGACGGCAGGTAGGTGTCCTGCACCCGGCCGCTCGCGGTCCCGGGGAACGCGGCTTCGAGCGCGGCCGGGTGGCGACCTGGAATCCGCGGTCGGTGCGGATCTCGGTGGCGGCGTCGGTGGCGCGATCGGCGACGGTCTCCGCCCAGCTCTCGGCGGAGCGGGGCTGCTGGTAGAGCTCCAGCGACACGACGTCGACCGAGCGGACGTCGGAGCGCACCAGGTAGTCGCACCCGCTCATCTCCTGCCCGGCGAACGCGCGTTCCGGCGGCACGTCCTCCTTGGCGTAGGAGTGCTCCAGTTCCCGGTTCGGCGAGATCGTCAGCCCGGCCCGTTCCAGGACGTCCGGGGGCAGCACCGCGCAGGCGTCGAACGCGGCGGGCGTGCCGTAGTGCACGGCGGGGTTGCCGGGCGTGAGCTGGAGGAGCCGCTCGGAACCCCGTTCCGGCCGGACAGCGTCGGAACCGCCGTGCAGCGCGACGACGGCGGCGGCGCGCAGCGCCAGCACCACGGCGGCGAGCAGCAGCAGGACCACCGGCAGCGCCTTGCTGCGACGGGGCGGCTGCTGCCGGAACGGGGGCTGCTTCCAGTGCGGGGGCGGGGGC
>NZ_JAIUKB010000067.1:0-11405 GCF_020176785.1 Saccharopolyspora sp. 6V
GCGTCCGGGGGCTCCGGTGGGGGAACGTGGGGAACACCCCAGGCCACCGGCACCGGTACGGCGGCCGCCTGCGGTTTGGCACACTGCGGAGGCACCTGAGCGCGCGATCGCCGAGCCCCCGTCACCGGTCGACGGAGTCGGCGGCCCTCGTCGACGCGGACGGCGGCACGCCGCGGCGCTCAGCGAACACCTGGAGGTTTCGTGACGCCCAACATGCCCACGTCCGGCACCGCGTTCGCCGGTGGCGGGCACGCCGACGCGGCTTCCCGCGGCAGCGGCGGGTACGTGCGGGAGTCCGAACCCGCGACGATCGCCGCGCTGCACGGCACCGTGCAGCGCATCGCCGCCAACGTCGAGCAGGTCCTCGTCGGCAAGCCCGACGTGGTCCGGATCGCGCTGGTGACCATGCTCGCCGAAGGCCACCTCCTGGTGGAGGACGTGCCCGGCGTCGGCAAGACCTCGCTGGCGAAGGCCCTCGCCCGCTCCATCGACTGCACGGTGAACCGCATCCAGTTCACCCCCGACCTGCTGCCCAGCGACATCACCGGCGTCTCGCTCTACAACCGGCAGGCGGAGGCCTTCGAGTTCCGGCCCGGCCCGGTGTTCGCGAACATCGTCGTCGGCGACGAGATCAACCGCGCCTCCCCGAAGACCCAGTCCGCCCTGCTGGAGTGCATGGAGGAGGACCAGGTCACGGTCGACGGCGAGACCTACGAGCTGCACGCGCCGTTCATGGTCATCGCCACCCAGAACCCGATCGAGATGGAAGGCACCTACGCGCTGCCGGAGGCGCAGCGCGACCGGTTCACCGCGCGGGTGTCCATCGGCTACCCCGACCAGCAGGCCGAGCTCGCGATGGTCGACGAGCACGCGGGCCGCGATCCGATGGACCAGCTGCGGCCGGTCACCGACGCCGACCAGGTGCGCGCGCTGCTGCGGGCGGTCCGCGACGTGCACGTCAGCACCGAGCTGCGCCGCTACGTGATCGAGCTGGTCACCGCGACGCGCACGCTGCCGGAGCTGCGGCTCGGCGCCTCACCCCGGTCGACCTTGCAGCTGGTGCGCGCGGCCCGCGCGCAGGCCGCGCTGTCCGGCCGGGAGTACGTGGTGCCGGACGACGTGCAGGACGTGGCGGTGCCGGTGCTGGCGCACCGCCTGGTGCTGACCAGCGAGGCCCGCGCGACCCGGCGTTCCGCTTCCGACCTGGTGCGCTCGCTGCTGCGCCGGGTCGAGGTGCCGCGGGGCGACTCCGGGCCCCGGCGGTAGTCGCGTGCTGTCCGGCCTGACGGTGCGGGGTCGCTGCCTGCTGGCGGCGGGCCTGGCCGCGGCGGTGTGCTCGGTGGTGCTCGACGAGCGGGACCTGCTGCGGATCGCGGCGTTCGTCGTGGTGCTGCCGCTGCTGGCGCTGCTGCTGGCGGGCCGGGTGAAGCACGGCATCCGGGCGCGGCGCGAGGTGCTGCCGGGCCGGGTCCCGGTGGGCGGGAACGCTTCGGTGCGCCTGCACCTGACGGGGACATCCGCGGTGCCGATGGGCGGTCTGCGCTTGGAGGACGGGGTGCCGCACGCGCTGGGCGGCCGGCCGCGGTTCCGGCTGGAGTCGGTGCCCAGGTCGGGTGCGGTGCTGGAATACCCGGCGAGCCCGGGGCTGCGCGGCATCCACCAGATCGGCCCGCTGCGGACCCGGATCGGCGACCCGTTCGGGCTCACCGAGTTCGAGCACGAGCTCGCCGGGCGCAGCAGGCTGGTCGCGGTGCCGAAGGTGGTGCCGCTGGGCGGGCTGCCCGCCGGTTCCGGCCTCGGCACCGGGGAGGACGGCTCGACGCGGCTGCGCGCCGGGCACGGCGACGACGACACGATGGTGCGGGAGTACCGGCACGGCGACGACATCCGCCGGGTGCACTGGAAGAGCACCGCCAAGCGGGACGAGCTGATGGTGCGCGTCGAGGAGCGGCCCTGGCACGGCGGCGTGACGGTGCTGCTGGACCGGCGGTCCGCGGCGCACCGCGGCACGGGAGCGGCGGCGAGCCTGGAGTGGGCGGTCTCGGCGGCGGCCAGCATCTGCTCGCACCTGCACGCGCACGGCCAGCAGGTGCGGCTGGTCACCGAGGACGCGGCGACGCTCAGCGGCGGTCCCGGCCCGTTCGACGGCGGCCACGACGACGCGGCGATGCTGGACGCGCTGGCGGCGGTGCGGCCGTCCGCGCAGCGCGACCTGGTGTGCCCGCAGGACCCGGGCAGCGGGCAGGAGCTGATCGCGATCTTGGGCGCCACCAGCACGGCCGGGGTGCAGGAGCTGTCCCGGCTGCGCCCGGAGCGCGCGCGCAGCCTGGCGCTGCTGCTGGACGTGCGGACGTGGGCGGGTGATCCCGCGGACGGTTCCTTCTCCCCGCAGCGCACCGCGGACCGGCTGCGCGCGTCCGGCTGGTCGGTGGTGGTGGTCGACGGTCCCCGCTCGTCGATGGCGGGCGCGTGGGGCCGGTTGTGCCAGGTCGCCTCGGCGGCTCCGGGGGTGGTGTCGTGAGCACCCGGGTTCGTCCGGCGGGCACGACGGCGGTGGCCACGACGGCCGCCGCGGTGTCCTCGCTGGCGGTGTCCACGGGGTTCACCGGAATCGTGAGCGATGCGCGCTGGGTGCTGCCGGTGGCGCTGGCGGTGGCCGTGGTGGCCGGTGTCGGCCTGCTGGGTCGCACGTTGCGCTGGTGGCCGCCGCTGGTGGGGCTCGCGCAGCTGTGCGCGCTGGTGGTGCTGCTCTCGGCGCTGTTCACCGGGCAGGCGGTGCTCGGGTTCCTGCCCGGTCCGGCGGCGTTCGGCGAGCTGTCCGGCCTGCTGGGGCAGGCGATGCAGGTGGCCAGGGAGGGCGTGCCGCCGGTTCCGGCGGAGCCCCCGCTGCAGGTGCTGCTGTGCCTCGGCCTCGGTGTGGTCGCGCTGCTGGTGGACGTGATCGCGGTGGCCGCGGGCGTGCCCGCGGTGGCCGGTCTGGTGCTGCTGTGCGTGGTGGCGATCCCGGCTTCGCTGGCGCCGAACATGCTGCCGTGGTGGACGTTCGCAGCCGGTGCGGCGGGTTTCGCGCTGCTGCTGGCGTGCGCGGGCAGCCACCGGCAGACCGCGTCGGCCTCCTCGCCGCTGGCTCGGTTCGACCACCGGGGCGTGGTGCTGGTGGCGGCCGCCGGGGTGCTGGCGGTGCTGAGCGGGGTGGTGTTCACCGGGGTCGGCACCGAGGGCCGGCTGCCGGGTGGGGCGTCCACCGGCTACGGCTCGGCGAACGGCGGCATCGGCTTGCGGCCGTTCACGTCGCTGCGCGGGCAGCTGGACCGGGACGACCCGGTGGACCTGTTCCGGGTGAGCGGGTTGCCGCAGCCCACCTACCTGCGGGCCATGACCTTGCAGCACTTCGACCCGGGCCGCGGCTGGGAGCTGGGCAAGCTGACCTCGGGCGTGGACGCCGGGCAGCACCCGCTGCCGCTGCCGGACGGCACCGAGACGCTGGCGGCGGGCCCGTCCGCGACGGTGCGGATCGACCCGGTCGGCTACCGCGACCCGTGGCTGCCGATCTTCGGGGTGCCGCGCGGGGTGACCGGCATGGGCCTGCAGTGGAACTACGACCCCACGAGCGGCGTGGTGTTCACCCAGGTCCGGCAGGAGAGCAGGCCGTACGTGGAGGACGTGGCGCTGCCGTCCCCGTCGCCGCAGCAGCTGCGCGCGGCGAGCGGCCCGGCGTCGGTCGACCCGGCCTACTCGGACGCGAGCGGGGTGTCGCCGCGCATCGCGGACCTGGCCCGCCGGATCACCGCGGACGCCCCGACGGACTTCGACAAGGCCGCGGCCCTGCAGCGGTTCTTCACAGACCGGTCCAACGGGTTCCGGTACGACCTGAGCACGGCGCCGTCGACGAGCGGGAACGCGCTGGAGGACTTCCTGTTCCGCGGCAAGCGGGGCTTCTGCGAGCAGTACGCCTCCTCGATGGGCGTGCTGCTGCGGTCGGTGGGCGTTCCGGCTCGGGTCGCGGTGGGCTTCACCCCCGGCCACCGGGACGGCGACGAGCGCGTGATCACCACGAACGACGCGCACGCGTGGGTGGAGGCGTTCTTCCCCCGCTACGGCTGGGTGACGTTCGACCCGACGCCGCTGACCGACGGCCGCACCGCGCTGCCGGAGTACCTGAGCCCGCCCGCGCCCGCACCGTCCCCGACCCCGGCGCCCGGCGAATCCCAGCAGCCGTCCCCGGAGCCCTCGACGGCCCCGTCGCAGACCCCCGCTCCCGGCGACGCGGCGCAGCCGCCCGTTCCGGAGGCGGACCGCCCCGGCGGGTCCGGCGCGTGGATCGCGGTGGGTGCGGTGCCGCTGGCGGTGCTGGCGCTGGGCGCGGCTCCGCTGGGACTGCGCGAGTTCCGCCGCAGGCGGCGGCTCGCCGTGGTGCGGTCGGGTGCCGCCGGTGCGGCGAGCGCGGCGTGGGACGAGCTGCTCGACGAGCACACCGACCGCAGCGGACACCGCCCGGACGCCTCGGGCACGGTCCGCTCCACCGCCACCGCGCTCGTCGAGTCGGCGGAGCTGCCGGAGGACGCGGCGCGCTCGGTCGACGACCTGGTGACGGCGGTGGAGCACGAGTGGTACGCCCCGGCCGGGCACTCGGTGGCCACCGGGATCGCCGCGCCCGCCGAGGCGCTCCCCCGGGCGTTGGCGGCGCTGCGGGACGGTGCACCGCTCCCCTGGCGGCACCGCCTGGTCCCCCGGTCGGTGTTGCCGGCGGCCCGCCGCGATCGGCCGGAGTCCTGATCGGGCCGGAGTCCTGACCGACCACTGCCCCGACCGAGCGGAGACCCTGATCGAGGACTCCAGATCAGGCCAGGAACCTGATCGACCGAACCTCGATCCGCCGGGTGATCAGGTTGATATCCGGAGCGGACGCGGCGGTCGCCCGGTTCCCGGCCACCCGCTGCGGACGCCTCGCCCCGGAGCCGAGCCCCGGCGACGGCTCCCGAACACCCCCGGAAACGAAACCAGCCCGACGGTCGAAGGACCATCGGGCTAGGTGATGAGGACGGATCGCCGACCCTGAGGTCGACGATCTCCGGCCTCCGCCGTCCCTGTCGGGACTACTGCTCGAACCGCTTCCGGAAGCGTTCTTCCATCCGCTGGGCGAAGGAACCGCGCGCTCGCGGCTCGGACTTCTTCCGGTCTCCACCGGACGCCGGGCCTGCGCTCCCCTCCCCCTCGGATTCCGCTTCCTGGCTGCCACCACGCATCGCGGACAGCACCAGAACTGCTCCGCCGAACATCACGAGGAAGCCGACCACGCTCACCACGGGGATATCGGCCGGTTTGACCGGTATCACCACGCCGAGCACCAGCAGGATCAACCCCAGCACGAAGACGGCGATGCCTTGCAGGCGACGCCGCCGCGACGGTCGGTGCAACCGGCCGCCACGCACGGTGGAGACGAACTTCGGATCCTCGGCGTAGAGCGCGCGCTCGATCTGGTCGAGCAGTCGCTGCTCGTGCTCGGAGAGTGGCATGGCTCCTCCTCCGGCACAGGTAACTCAGTGGCGCCGGAACCCGGAGGGCAGGCCTCCGGAGTGGGAACCCGGCGAACGCTTGGGGGCGTCACCGTCGAGGATACGGTTCCGGCGACGTCACGACTACCCGCAGGGGTCAGGTCGCGCCTCGGAGGTTGCCGACATCATCCCGTCGGATCAACCGATCGGCGCAATCCCCCGGTGCGACGTGGGATTTCGGGGTCAGCCGCGGAGCCGTCCGACGGCGTGCAGCCGGGTGGCGACGTCCCGCAGCGGTGGCGTGGCCGCGGCGGCGCGTTCCAGTTCGGCGAGCGCGTCGGCACCCTGCCCCTCGGCGACGGACCCCGGCACGAGGTCGGTGAAGACCCCCTGCCCCTGGACCAGTTCCACGTCGAGCCCCGCCTCGCGCATCCGCCGGGCGAGCTCGTCGCCGTCGAAGCGGCGCAGCACGGTGTCGCCGCCGCCCCGGTACCGGCCGTCCGGGTCGCGGAGCACGTGCAGCGCGTCGGCCGGCCGCCCGGCGAGAGCGCTGGCGAGGACCGCGGCGTACCGGTTGGACACGAGCACCGACACCGCTCCACCGGGCGCGGTGGCCGCGGTGAGCGAGGCCAGCGATCCGGCGACGTCGTCGACGTATTCGAGCAGGCCGTGGCCGAGCACCAGGTCCGCCCCACCGGGCGGCGCGAAGGCGTGCAGCGCCTCGGTGTCCCCCTGCAGCGCGGTGATGAGCCGGTCGACGCCCGCGTCGGCGGCGCGGCGCTGCAGGGTGGCGAGCGCGTTGGGACTGGGGTCGACGACGGTGACCTCGCAGCCCGCGCTCGCCAGCGGCACCGCCCACACCCCGCTGCCGCCGCCCACGTCGAGGACTCGGGGCGGGCGGCCGTCCCGGCGCGTTCGGGCTTCGGTGATCTCTTCTTCCAGCACCCGGTCGACGGCGTCGGATCTCATGGCCAGCAGCGTAATGGCGGGTCAGACCGGGCGACGCACCGGCGGGGCGGGACGGTGGGCGCAGCAGCACACGTGATCGGTCCGGTTCCGTAGGCTACGGGCGTGCAAACGGTGGCAGTGCTCAGCCTCAAGGGCGGTGTCGGGAAGACGACCGTGGTGCTCGGGCTCGCTTCGGCGGCCATGCGCCGCGGCGCTCGGACGCTGGTGGTGGACCTGGATCCGCAGTGCAACGCGACGGCCGCGCTGGAGCCGGACGAGACCCGGCTGGGTCTCAGCGACGTGCTGTCCGATCCGCGGGCGGAGGTGCTGCGCGCGGCGGTGGCGCCGAGCGGGTGGGGCGCGGAGGTCGACGTCCTGGTCGGGTCGGAGGACGCCGAGCTGCACAACGGCGGCCCGCACGACGGCGGGGGCGATCTGGCGAAGCTCACCGAGGCGCTGTCGACGCTGGACGCGTTGATCGCGGAGGGCGAGCTGCCGTACCAGCTGGTGCTGCTGGACTGCCCGCCGTCGCTGGGCAGGTTGACGCGTTCGGCGTTGATCGCGGCGGACCGGGCGCTGCTGGTGACCGAGCCGACGATCTTCGCGGTGTCCGGGGTGCAGCGCGCGTTCGAGGCGGTGCAGGCGGAGCGGGCCGAGAACAACCCGCGCCTGCAACCGCTGGGCGTGGTGGTGAACCGGGTGCGGCCGCGGTCGCACGAGCACCAGTTCCGCATCGAGGAGCTGCGGGAGATCTTCGGTCCGCTGGTGATGCCGGTGGCGCTGCCGGACCGGCTCGCGGTGCAGCAGGCGCAGGGCGCGTGCATGCCGATCCACCAGTGGGGGACGCCGGGTGCCCGGGAGGTGGCGTTGGGCTTCAACCTGCTGCTGGCCCGCACGTTGCGCGCCGGCCGCCGCCGGGATCCGCTGCCGGACGACTCGTTCGACGACGACCCGGGCGATCAGGACCTGGACGAGTTCGACGGCGACGCCCGACCGGGAGCCTGATGCCGGAGGGCGACACGGTGTTCTTGACCTGCCGGCGCCTCGACGAGGCGCTGGCGGGGGCCGAGGTGGTGCGCGGCGAGCTGCGCCATCCGCGCCTGGCCGAGGTCGAGCTGCGCGGCCGGGTGGTGCGCGAGGCGCGCCCGGTCGGCAAGCACCTGCTGATCCGCTTCACCGGCGAGCGGACGTTGCACAGCCACCTGGGCATGGACGGCGCGTGGCACCTGTACTCGCCGGGTGGCCGATGGCGCCGCCCGGCGCACCGGGCACGCGCGGTGCTGGAGGTACCGGGCCGGACCGCGGTGGGGTTCGACCTGCGCGGGATGCGCTGGGTGCGCACCGCCGACGAGGACTCGCTGGTCGGTCACCTGGGCCCGGACCTGCTGTCACCGGAGTGGGGTCCGGAGTCGGCGGCGGAGGCGGTGCGGCGGCTCACCGCGGACCCGGCCCGCGAGATCGGTGCGGCGCTGCTGGACCAGTCGGTGCTGGCCGGTGTCGGCAACATCTACCGGACCGAGGTGTGCTTCCTGCTGCGCCGCTCCCCGCACTCCCCGGTGGCGGAGGTCGACGCGGAGCGGGCGGTGCGGTTGTGCCGGGACCTGCTGCTGCGCAACGCGTGGAGCCCGGAGCGGTCCACCACGGGCGATCTCCGCCGGGATGCCCGCTACTGGGTGTACGGCCGCCGGACCTGCCTGCGCTGCGGCGGCCCGGTCCACCGCGATGGCGGTGCGGAGCGGGTCACCTACCACTGCCCCCGCTGCCAACCCGTCCCCCACCGCTAAGCATCCCGGCGCGCGGAGACCGCGTCGGCGAGTCCCCGCAGCACCGGGTACACGAGCACGATGCCGATGGAACCCCACACCAGCCCGGTGAAGCGCAGCGCCCCCAGCGACAGCGTCAGGTCGCCGACCCCGGCGACGAGGGCGGTCCCGAGCACCGCGAGGTTCACCGGATCGGCGAAGTCCACGCCCGCCTCGCTCCAGATCCGCACCCCCACGAGCGCGAGCACGCCCACGACGACGAGCAGCGCGCCGCCGAGCACGCCGACCGGGATGGTGCCGAGCAGCGCCCCGAACTTCGGGCAGAACGCGAGCACCACGGCGGCGACCGCGGCGATCATGCAGGCGGCGGTGGAGTACACGCGGGCCGCGGCCATCACCCCCACGTTCGGGGCGTGGCTGCTGAGCGCCGAACCGCCGCCCGCTCCGGAGAGCGCCGTGGCGAGCCCACCGCCGATGAGCGCGTCCCCGACCTGGCCGTCCAGGTTGCGCCCGCTCATCGCCCCGACGGCCTTCACGTTGCCGACGAGTTCGACGAGCACCACCAGCACCATGGGCGCCACGAACGGCACCGCGGACAGGTGCATCTGCGGGGTGACGAACTCCGGCGTCCCGAACCAGGGGGCGCGGGCGACGGCGTCCAGCCGAGCCGGGTCGACCTGGCCGAGCAGCGCGGCGCAGGTCCAGCCGGCGAGCACGCCGAGCAGCACGGCGAGCCGCCGCAGCATGCCGCGGCTGAGCACGGTGGCGAGCACGACGACGGCGAGGGTGATCGCGGCGGGCACGGGCTGCGCGCTGAACGAGCTCACCGTCTGCGGCGCGAGGCTGAGCCCGATCATCAGCACGATGCCCCCGGTGACCACCGGGGGCATCGCGGATTCGAGCAGCCGCACGCCGAGCGCTTTGACCGCGACCCCGAAGGTGAACACCACCAGGCCCACGATCATGATCGCGCCGAGCAGCGCGCCCGGGGTGGCTCCGCCGTGGTCGACGGCCGCGCCCATCGGGACGACGAAGGCGGCCGAGGCGCCGAGGTACGCGGGCACCCGGTTGCGGGTGACGAGCAGGAACAGCAGCGTGCCGAGGCCGGACAGCAGCAGCGTGGTGGAGGCGGGGAAACCGGTGAGCAGCGGGACGAGGGTCGTGGTGCCGAACATGGCGATCAGGTGCTGGAACCCGAACCCGAAGGTCAACGGCCAGCTGAGCCGTTCACCGGACCCCACGACCGCGTCGTCGACCAGCTGACGACCGTTGCCGTGCACGGTCCACAACGCCACATCGCCCTCCCCGACTGTCCCCACCCGCGGGGATCGCCGCCACGTAACGTAGCGACGCTGGGAAGATTACTATTCGGCATCACATAATCAACCCGTAACGGGGTCATCCGGGTGAAGAGATAAGTCACCCGGGGCCACGTGGAGTCATCACCCGGGTTCGCGACCTGCGGTTTCGCCGCTCAGGTGCGAGGTTGGTCCGCCGATCCGGCGGTTCCGCTGCCCCAGCCGAGTTCGTGCAGCGCGGTGGCGAGCCCGGCGAGCCGGTCGGTGGCGTCTTGCACGGCGTGGCGCTGCTCGGGGGCGCCGCTGGCGGCGACGGCCCGCCCGGCGGCGGCGACCAGGTAGCGGTAGCCCTCGACGCCCTCGTCGAGTTCGGCGCGCAGCCGCCGCACGTCCGCGCGCAGGTCGGCCTGCTCGGTGGCGGGTACGTGCGGCAACGCCGCTTCGACCGCCTGGAGGCGGGAGGCGACTTCGCGCAGCGCGGTCGCGGCGCGGTCCGCGGTGGCCCGCGCGTCGGTGGCCTCCTCGAACCCGCCGCCGCCGAGCTGCGTCAACGCCTGGTGCAGGCTCTGCTCGGCGTCGCGCAGCAGCCGCATCGGTTCCCGGGCCTGCGAGCCGTTCGGCGGCAGCTCCACCGGTTCCGGGGCGGCTTCGGGCAACGGGGTCCGGAGCAGCCGCCGGTAGCGCCGCCATTCGGCGACGGTGCCGAACGCGGCGGCGACGGCGACTCCGCCGACGCCGAACGCGGCGACGTCGAGCATCGTCTCCAGCGCGCCCGCGCCGACGGGGAGGCCGAACGCGTGCGGCGCGTACGCCCCGTACGCGCCGACGCCGAGCACCCCGGTGCCGACGGTGCCCGCGGTGGCGTTCTGCCGCGCCCGCTTGCGCTTGCGCAGCAGCCGCGCGCGCGGGTCGCGCCACTGCGCGAGCTTGCGGCGCACTTCACCGACGACGGGGCCGCGCAGCTCGCGCAGCGCGGCCTCGCCCCATGCCGCGAGCTCGTTCTTCCGCGGTGGCATCGTCCGGCTCGATCAGGCTTGCCCGGTCTGCGGGTTCTGCTGCTGCTGCGGCCGGGTCGCCGGTTCCGCGGTCTGGCCGCCCGCCTGCTCGCCACTGGTGACCTGCTGCTGGCCGCCGCCCATGGAGGCGCGCAGCTGCTCCAGCCGGTTCGAGCCCGCGGCGTCGAGGGAGGCCTGCTGGACCTCCATCATCCGGCCCTGCACGCTGTTCTGCGCCAGCTCCGCCTCGCCGAGCGCGGTGGTGTAGCGCCGCTCGATCTTGTCCCGCACCTCGTCCAGCGAGGGCGTGTTGCCGGGGGCGGCGAGATCGCTCATCTGCTTGAGCGAGTTGGACGCCTGCTCCTGCATCTTGGCCTGCTCCAGCTGGCTGAGCAGCTTGGTGCGCTCGGCGATCTTCTGCTGGAGCATCTGGGAGTTGCGGTCCACCGCCTGCTTGGCCTGCTCGGCCGCCTGCAGGGACTGGTCGTGCAGCGTCTTGAGGTCTTCCACGCCCTGTTCGGCGGTGACCAGCTGGCTGGCCAGCTGCGTGGCGGTCTCCTCGTACTTCTGCGCCTTGGCGGGGTCGCCTTCGGCGCGCGCCTGGTCGGCCATGACCAGGGCCTGCCTGGCCGAGGACTGCAGCTTCTCGACTTCGCCGAGCTGCCGGTTGAGCTTCATCTCCAGCTGCCGCTGGTTGCCGATCACCGAGGCCGCCTGCTGGGAGAGTGCCTGGTGCTGGCGCTGCGCATCCTCGATGGCCTGCTGGATCTGCACCTTCGGGTCGGGGGGGGGGGGGGGGGGGGGGGGGGGGGAAGACAACGGAAACCATACAAAACAAAAGAAACAAAATTGAATGCTCGAACACCAACCACAGAGGAACCGCAAGGGGGCCGACCGGGGTGGGCC
>NZ_JAIUKB010000068.1:0-70331 GCF_020176785.1 Saccharopolyspora sp. 6V
TGTGGGGGGGGCGCTAGGGGGTAAATTTGGTTTGGGTTAAGTCCGTTTTTTGGGGGGGTTGGGGTTGGGTGGTCGGGGGGGGTGTGTTCGGGGGGTTTTATTGTTGGGGTGCCCCCCCGGGGGGGGGGGGGTTGGGGGTGTTTCGCCCCCCCCCCCCCACGCCATCAGGTACTTCCAGAACTTCACGAACGGATTGGCCATCTCCTCCGCCTGCCTTCTCTCCTGCCGGTGCTGCCCGTGCGCGTGTCGCGACCGCGGACCTCGACCCGATGCCCGAGGTCCGGCGCGTGCCGGTTCCAGCCGTGTCGTGTCCCATTCTCATGGTGCCGCCGAACCCATCGTGTCAGGGCACGGTGTCCGGTTCCACCAGGATGCGAAGATCTCCGGGATTTTCCCCCGGTGACCCCCGAGCGGTCACGCCATGATCGAACCAGCACCGCCGACCGGGCCCGCGCCCGGGTCGCGGCCGCGGTTCCACGCGGTCCACCCGATCAACGCACGAGGGCGCGAGGAGGTTCCGCCGCGCGCGGGGCGGTGGGGTGCACCACCCCGCGCGACCACGGATGTCAGGCGGCGACGACCACGCCACCGGAACTGCGCACCGGTGCGCTGATCCGCTGGCTGAGCACCGGCTGCAGGCGGTGCTCCTCGGTGAGGTCCTCGCTGGAGAGCTGCGCCTCGACGCCCGCGGTTTCGGCGTCGGCGAAGTCGGCACCGGACAGCTCGGTGTCGGCGAGGTCGGCACCCATCAGGCTCGGCACCAGGCGGCCACCGTCGAAGTCGGCGGCGCCGCGCTGTTCGACCATCGCCGGGGTGAGCACGGTGCCCGACCCGTCGAGGTCACCCGCGACCGTGACGAGCAGTTCGGGCAGCGGCAGGTCCAATGCACCGCAGATCGAGGCCAGCAGTTCGCTCGAAGCCTCCTTGCGTCCCCGCTCCACTTCCGAGAGGTAGCCGAGGCTCACCCGGGCGGCGCGCGAGACATCTCGCAGCGTACGAGATTGAGCGGTCCGGGCGCGGCGCAGCCTTTCACCGACTGCTTCCCGCAACAACACGGTCATCGCGCGCCTCCCTCCTTCGTCGCTTACATCGTGCGCTACGCGTCAACGCCCCCTACGTTACTCATCGCAACGCCGTCGCGAGAGCGATCATCCGCCAATCCGCCGAGGGCGAACGTTCTCGGCGCCACCACGCGTGCGCGGTTCGGCGACGATTCCGCAGCGCTGGGGCGCGCGGACACGTCCGGGACGTTCAACGCAGCACTGTCGTGAAGTGTTCCAACGCCACTCGAACGGCCGCCGCCCGCACTCCGGCGCGATCACCGGCGAGCTTGGTGGACAGCACGTTCGTCCCGTTCGGGCCGGCGAATCCGAGGTGCACGGTGCCGGGTTCCGCGCCGTCCTGCGGATCGGGTCCGGCGACTCCGGTGAGGCCGACGCCCCAGGTCGCGGCGCAGCGCTCGCGGGCGCCGGTGGCCAGCTGTTCGGCGACGGCGGGCTGCACGGCACCGCCGCGGGTCAGCAGTTCCGCGTCCACTCCGGCGAGCCGTTCCTTGAGGTCGGTGGCGTAGACGATCAGCCCGCCGCGCACCACGTCGCTGGCGCCGGGCACGTCGGTGAGCGTGACCGCGAGCAGGCCCGCGGTGAGCGATTCGGCGGTGGCGACGGTCTCCCCGCGGTCGCGGAGGAGGCCGAGGAGTTCGGCGGCGGCGTTCACGAGCCCGCGCCCCCGGTGCGCCTGCCCATTGCGCGCAGCCGCCAGGCCCGCACCGCGTAGTCGAGCCCGGTCACGACCGTGACCAGCACCGCGGCGCCCATGATGACCCAGCGCAGCGGGTCGATCAGCTCACCCAGCGGCAGCAGGTAGGCGACGATCGCGATGGCCTGCAGCAGCGTCTTGAGCTTGCCGCCGCGGCTGGCCGGGATCACGCCGTGCCGGATCACCCAGAACCGCAGCAGTGTGACGAACAGCTCACGTGCGATGATCAACAGCGTGACCCACCACGGCAGGTCGCCGACGAGGCTGAGCCCGACCAGGGCGGCTCCGGTCAGCGCCTTGTCCGCGATCGGGTCGGCGATCTTGCCGAAGTCGGTGATGAGGCCGCGCCTGCGGGCGAGCTCGCCGTCGATGCGGTCGGTGATGGCGGCGACGAGGAACACCGCCAGCGCCACCCAGCGCCACAGCGGCTGGTGGCCGTCCTCCCGCAGCAGCGCCACCAGGAACACCGGGACCAGCAGCAGCCGGGACACGGTGAGCACGTTGGCGATGTTGAGCAGCGGCACCGGACGGGTGTCGGGCCCCGCTCCCGAAGCCGCGCCGTCGGCGCTCATGTCGTCCCCCCGGACGGTTGCCGTTCGGCATCGCCGGTCGGGCGGACCACGAGATCCACGCCTTCGCTGCCGACCACTTCGCAGCGGAGCACGTCGCCGACGACGACGTTCCCAGGATCGACGACGAGGCATTCGCCGTCCACCTCGGGCCCCTGGTGCTCGGCGCGGCCCGCGCAGCCGTCCTCGTGATCGGCGCCGCGCTCGACCAGGACCCGCACCTGCTCGCCGATGCGGTCTTCGGCGCGCTGGTCGGTGAGCTCGTCGACGAGCGCGGACAGCTCGGTGACGCGTTCGGCGATGACGTCCTCGTCGAGCTTGCCGTCGAAGCCCTCGGCCTCGGTGCCGTCCTCGTCGGAGTAGCCGAACACGCCGACGGCGTCCAGCCGGGCCCTGGTGAGGAAGTCGCCCAGTTCCGCGTAGTCCTCCTCGGTCTCGCCGGGGAACCCGACGATCACGTTGCTGCGGATGCCCGCTTCGGGCGCGAGCTCCCGGATCTGCTCGATGAGCCCGAGGAAGGACTCGGTGGAGCCGAAGCGCCGCATCCGCCGCAGCACGGTCTCGCTGGCGTGCTGGAAGGACAGGTCGAAGTAGGGTGTGACGCCGGGCGTGGCGGCGATGGTGCGGACCAGCCCGGGACGGGTCTCGGCGGGCTGCAGGTAGGACACCCGCACCCGGTCGATGCCGTCGATCCCGGCGAGCCGCGGCAGCAGCGCCTCCAGGGCGCGCGGGTCGGCGAGGTCCTTGCCGTAGGAGGTGGAGTTCTCGCTGACCAGGAACAGCTCCCGCACGCCCTGGGTAGCCAGCCAGGCCGCCTCGCCGAGGATCTCGTCGGGCTTGCGGGACAGGAAGGAACCGCGGAAGGCGGGGATGGCGCAGAAGGTGCACCGCCGGTCGCAGCCGGAGGCGAGCTTGAGCGAGGCGACCGGCGCGTTGTCCAGCCTGCGCCTGCTCACCCGGGTGGAAGGCACCCAGCCGTGGCCCGGCACGGCGACCTCGGTGGCGGCGGCGGGCCGCGCGACCGGGGTGATCGGCAGCATGGTGCGGCGGTCCCGCGGCTGGTGCGAGGCGAGGGGCTTGCCCTCGATCACGTCGTCGAGCCGTTCGGCGAGCTGCCCGTAGTGGTCGAAGCCGAGCACGGCGTCGGCTTCCGGCATCTGCTCGGCGAGCTCCTGGCCGTAGCGCTCGGCCATGCAGCCGACGGCGACGACCTTCGCGCCGGTGTCGGAGGCGGCCAGCAGCGTGTCCACCGAGTCCTTCTTCGCGGATTCGACGAATCCGCAGGTGTTGACGACCACGACGTCCGCGGAGTCGGCGCCGTCGACGAGGTCCCACCCGTGCTCGTGCAGGGTTCCCGCGAGCTCTTCGGAATCGACTTCGTTGCGCGCGCAACCCAGAGTGACCATGGACACTCGGCGCGGTGTGGACCCTGCTGGCATGACCCGAGGTTAGCCGCCGGGTCCGGCGGCCCTGCGCCCGCGCCCGGCGAGCGGCCCGCAGGTCCGCTGAGCGCACCGGCGGGCGGCGGCCCGGGATCGGGTTCACGCCGGGTGATGACCTCGCCCCGCGGCGGGCCGGTGTGCGGTCGCGTTGCGTTCGTCGCGGAGCGTCGACCCGCGTGGCGCGGGAAAGGTAGCATTCCCGCCATGCATGACTATGCGACTGGGGCGATATCGATTCGGCGTGCTCGGGTCGACGACGTCCGGGGGATCAAGGCCCTGGTCGACTCGTACGCGGGCAAGGTACTGCTGGCCAAGGAACTCGTGACGCTCTACGAGCACGTCCAGGAGTTCTGGGTCGCCGAACTGGCCGGCGAGGCCGGGGCGCCCCGCCTGGTGGGCTGCGGGGCGCTGCACGTGCTGTGGGAGGACCTGGCCGAGATCCGCACCGTCGCCGTCGACCCGCTGGCCCGCGGCCGCGGCGTCGGCCACCAGGTCGTCGGCAGGCTCGTCGGCCTGGCGCGCGAGCTCGGGCTGGCCCGGGTCTTCGTGCTCACCTTCGAGACCTCGTTCTTCGGCCGCCACGGCTTCCGCCCGATCGACGGCGCCCCGGTCTCCCCCGACGTCTACGACGAGATGCGCCGCTCCGCCGACGAAGGCGTCGCCGAATTCCTCGACCTGCCCTACGTCAAGCCCAACACCCTCGGCAACACCCGGATGCTCCTCGAACTCCCCCGCTGACCCGGCTCAGCCGGGGCGCCCGTCCATCACGTCGACCAAGCGCCAGACCCCGCTGGACGGGTTCCGCTGGTGCTCGCACTCGTGCTCGCACCTGCGCTCCGCCCGCGCGCGGGCGTCCGCGAGGCCTTCCCGGTAGTCGTCGAAGGCGATCGACGCCTTCGCGTAGTGGCGCACGTGGCGCTTGAGCCTGCGCGCGGCCGCCGCGTAGTCGAGCAACGCGCCGTCGTACTCCTCGAAGTGCAGGAGCAGCCAGTACTCGATGCACGGGTTGGACACGGCCAGCCTGATCTTCGCCTTGGGCCGACGACGACCGCCCCTGTTCTCCCGGCGGGTCACCGGTCGACCCCGAACGCCTCCGCGAATCGCTCGGCCGCCGTGAACGGGACCGCGCCGTAACTGCCGTGCAGGTAGCGCCGTTCGTGGTTCTCGCCCTTGCGCGGTTTGAAGTCGGACAGCGCGTAGAGCGAGCTCCGCCCGGCGCGGTCCTTCTCCACGAACCACACCGAATCACGTGGGAGGGACTCCTCGTCGAGCATCGTGCCGAGCAGGCTCGTGTCGTGGGTGGTGAGGATCAGCTGGGCCTGGCGTGTGTTGATCCGCTCGTCGCGGAACAGTCCGATCAGCCGGGAGGTGAGCAACGGGTGCAGGCTGGTGTCGATCTCGTCGACGACGAGGGCGGAGCCGTCGTGGAGCGCGGACAGGACTACCGGCAGCAGCCCGACCCACTGCTGCGTGCCTTGCGATTCGTCTCGGAGCTCGAACAGCTCGCCGCCGCCTTCCGCGTGCGCGAACTTGAGCAGCATCTCCACATCCAGGCCGCGAGCCTCCAGTTCGGCAATGCGGGCTTTCAAGCGGTCCGCTTCCTCGGATTCGCCCGCTTCCTCGGCCCGCTTCGCGCGCCCGAGGTACGAATCGATCAGGCTGCGATCTTCGCGTCGCTCCACCTGGACATCCGCGATACCGAGGTCCGCCGCTCGGATCAGGTTCAACACCTGCTCCCTCGACGCGTCGTCGCGCTCCAGGAATCCGGCGAGTCGTCGAGCTCCGAACATCGCCGGGCGGCCCGCCGCGGATCGCCGGAAGCGCAAGGTGCGCACGAACCACCGGTGAACCGGCTGGACCTCCTCGAACCGGGACTGCCCTGCCACGGAGAGCAGCAGGGCGTTCTCCCTGGTCATCTCCTCCAGCACCTCGCGCTTGACCTTCGCCGTCCGGACGGTCGAGCCGAACTTCACCTCGCGACCTTCGCGTTCGAAGAGCACCCGGCGCCGGTTCTCCGGATACGAGTAGAGCCACTCCTCGCGCACGGCGGAGTCGTCCAGGACGAACCCGTAGGTGTAGCGGACGGACTCGATGAGCAGCTCGACGACGAAGGTCGAAGGTTCTGCTCGTAGCGCGGGGTCGAGCCGGAACGGTCGCCTCGGCACACCATCGTCACCGTCCGCGTCCCAGTGGCCGAAGGAATCCACCACTGCCGACCGCATGAACCGCAGCCCGTCCAGCAGGTTGGACTTGCCCGAGGCGTTGGCCCCGTAGATCGCCGCCACCGGCAGGACTTCGCGCGTCCTGTCGTAGGCAGGCATCAGCAGCAACTCCTGCTCCTCCGCGAACGAGCGGTGGTTGCCGAGCCGGAAGCTCCGGAGCATGGGACACCTTCCGAGGTCGAGCTTCGAGCATTCTCGTGCAAGTTAACCGCAAAGAACAGCCCGGAGGTACCTCGACGGGCGTGTCCGCGCCGACACCATCGGGCGGACCCGGGTCAGAAGAGGTCGGCGACGGCTTCGGTGGTCCTGTCGGCGTTCTCCAGCCAGAACTCGTGGGTGAGTTCGGACAGGCGGCGGACGTCCCAGCCGTGGCGGGCCAGGTCGGCGGCGAGGTCGGCGGGCACGACCGCTTCGCCTTCGCCGGAGAGGACGACGGTGCTGGGGACCTCCGGCGCGGCGGCCGGGAACGGGTGGTGGGCGATGTCCCGGTACACCGCGCTGATCATGCTCCGGTCGAAGCCCCGCTTCGCCCGCGCGGTGAGCTCCCGGGTGCGCGGGGTGTGCGCGGCCTCCGCGCGGCGCCGCTGGTCGCGGCGGCCCAGCGCGCTGATCAGCAGGCCGACCAGCGGCGCCGCCCAGAACAGCCGCGCCCGGAGCCCGCTCGTCGGCAGCGCCAGCCGGAACCCGGGATCCAGGTACAGCGCGTGCTTCGGCGCGAGCCGGCCGATCGCGCGCGGCACGATCGCCCCGCCCAGCGAGTGGCAGGCCAGCACGTCCAGCCCGGTGGGCAACGTGTCGACCAGGTCCGCGGCGAAGTCGTCGACCAGGTAGGAGGAACCCCGCGGGCTGTCGCCGTGGCCGCGCAGGTCCACCGCGATCACCGTGTGCCCGCTCGCCGCCAGCGGCGCGGCGAAGTCCTCCCACAGCGCCCCGGACTGGCCGAGCCCGTGCACCAGGCCGACCTCGCGCGGGCCGTCGCCGAACACCGTCGTGCTGAGCCGCACCGGTCCCCCTCCGCTCGTGGTGATCACCAGCCTAGCCGCGCCGGCCGGGCTGCTCCGGCCGTCGCGACATCCCCGGTTCACCTGCTGAAAACCCGATCAGTCCCGCGCGCACCGCGTGCAACCGCTATAACACTGGGTGATCTGTGCAGGCCCCACCCTGACCCGAGGAGACCTCGTGTTCCGTTCCGCACGAATCCGCCGCGGCCTCGTCGCTTCCGCTGCCGCGGGCGCCGTGCTGCTGCTGTCCGCAGGTACCGCGCACGCGGACCTGTCCGACGGCGAGCTGCGGCAGATCACCGACCAGTACCTGTTCGAGACCTCGCTGGACGACTTCGTCGACCTGCGGTCCGAGCAGCCGCACGCCGACCAGCTGGACTGGTCCTCGGACAGCTGTTCCTACTCGCCGGACGAGCCGCTGGGCTTCGACTTCTCCACCAGCTGCGACCGGCACGACTTCGGCTACCGCAACTACAAGGCGCAGGGCCGGTTCACCGACGACGGCCGGCTGCGCGTCGACGACAACTTCAAGGCGGACATGTACTCGGTCTGCGCCGACGACGGGCTGTGCAAGGCGGCCGCGAACGTCTACTACGCGGCGGTGCGCCAGTTCGGCGGCGCGGGCACCTCCACCGCGGACGCGGTCGAGCAGGCCGAGATCACCCCGGTGCAGGCCGACTCCGGGCGCGTCATCGGCTTCGAGGCGAAGACGCGCAGCGGCGAGCGGGTGCTGTTCCAGGCCTGATCGGCGGGTGGCCCGGGGACTGGTCGGCAAGCTGATCGAGGTTCGATCGGCGGTGCTGATCGAGGTTCGATCGGCGGTGCTGATCGAGGCCCGGGCGAGGAGCGGGCGCGGTCACCAGGTGGCCGCCCCCGCTCGTCTTCGGCGGTGCCTCCGGGCGCTGCCGCCGGATAGGGTCGGCCACGTCGATCACGACGACGTGGAAGGACGGTGCCCGATGGTGCGGCGGCAGATCCCCCGCTGGTCCGAGCTGCGCCCGCTGCTGCGGGTGGAGCCGCCGAAGCTGAACCCCACCGAGCGGCGGCTGTCGAACGCGCACACCATCGCGGACCTGCGCGCCATCGCGCGCCGCCGCACCCCGCGCGCGGTCTTCGACTACACCGACGGCGCCGCCGAGAGCGAGACGAGCCTGCGGCGGGCCCGGCGCGCGTTCCACGACGTCGAGTTCCACCCCTCCGTGCTCCGCGACGTGTCCACGGTGGACACGAGCACGACGGTGCTGGGCGAGCACTCCGCGCTGCCGTTCTCGCTGGCCCCGACCGGTTTCACCCGGATGATGAACCACGAGGGCGAGCCCGCGGTGGCGCGGGTCGCCGAGCGCGCGGGCATCCCGTACGCCCTGTCGACGATGGGCACCACCTCCGTCGAGGACCTCGCCGCCGCCGCGCCGCGCGCCCGCAAGTGGTTCCAGCTGTACGTGTGGCGGGACCGCGCGGCCAGCCGCGACCTGGTGCAGCGCGCGCAGGCCGCCGGGTACGAGGCGCTGATGCTCACCGTGGACACCGCGGTGGCGGGCGCGCGGCTGCGGGACGTGCGCAACGGGTTGACGATCCCGCCGTCGCTGACGGTGAAGACGATCGCGGACGGGGCGCTGCACCCGGCGTGGTGGCTCAACCTGCTCACCACCGAACCGCTGTCGTTCGCCTCCTTCCACCGCTGGGAGGGCACCGTCGCCGAGCTGATCAACGAGATGTTCGACCCCTCGTTGAGCTTCGCGGACGTCGAGTGGCTGCGGGAGGCGTGGGACGGACCGCTGGTCATCAAGGGCCTGCAGAACGCGGCCGACGCGGCGAAGGTCGTGGAGCTGGGCGCGGACGCGGTGGTGCTGTCCAACCACGGCGGCCGCCAGCTGGACCGGGCGCCGACGATGCTGGAGCTGCTGCCGCGGGTGCGGGAGGCCGTCGGGGACCGCGCGGAGATCCTGCTGGACACCGGGATCCTCAGCGGCGCGGACGTGGTCGCCGCGGTGGCGCGCGGCGCGGACTCCTGCCTGGTGGGGCGGGCCTACCTGTACGGCTTGATGGCCGGCGGGGAGCGCGGCGCGCAGCGCGCGGTGGACATCCTGCGCACCGAGGTGGAGCGCACGATGCGGCTGCTCGGCGTCACCTCGCTGGCCGAGCTGACCGAGTCCCACGCGACGCTGCGCACCTGATCGCAGCAGTGTTCCGGGTGGACGCGCCGCCCCTCGCCCCTGCGCTGCGGGAGTGTCGTTCTCCTGTCAGCGGCGAAGCCGCTGAACAGCGACCACCAAAGCAGCCGGACCACCCGCGGGTTCTCAGCGGTTCCCTCGCGAGGACAGCGTTTTCGCCTGTGGCGGAGCCACCGGTGAAAACGATCCCGCAGCGGGGGAACCGCTGAGGTTCCGCCACGCGCGCACCACGCAACAGGCGCGGATACCGGAGAACTCAGCGCCCGGGGCGCGGGTCGAGCGGGGTGCGGCCGGTGTCCGCGGTCGCCGCGTCGCCGTCGCCGTCGATGGGGCCGGTGCCGAAGAACGCCTCGCACGGCCCGCCGATGTACTTCTCGAAGTCCGTGACGACGTGGATCAGCGACTTCCCATCCTCGGTGGGGAGGACGGACGGGCTGAACCCGCGGCAGGTGCTGCCCTGGTTGTGGTCGATGTGCACCGGGGCGTCGATCTCGCGCCAGCCGGTGGACAGGTCGGACGGGTGGTCGTTGACCATCAGGGTGCGGCCGTTGCCGGGCGCCCAGCCGCCTTCGTCCCCGCCGAGCATCTGGTAGGCGAGGACGAGCCTGCCGTTCGGGTCGTCGCCCGGCGCCCAGGTGATCGTCGGCGTGCCGAGCGGCTGCCCACCCGTGTCCGAGACGATCTCGGTGCCGGGGTCGTAGGGGTCGCCCCAGTCCCAGCCGTCCGGCGAGGTCCGCATCCACACCGTGCAGGTGTGCACCGGGTCGAAGTTGCACATCTCGTAGGTCATCACGTACGTGCCGTCCGGCAATTGCCGAACGCCCGCCATGCCCGGCCGGACCCGGAATTCGTCCTGCTTGATCGCATCGCGTTCATCGGTCCAGGTGATGCCGTCCTTCGACCGGACCTGCACCATTTTCTGATCGTGCGCCGGGTCCATGTCGTCCGAGTAGAAGGCGACCAGATCGCCTTCCGCGGAGACGGTGAACTCCGGTTCCCAGATTCCCGGACCCGGCGGTTTCGCCACGACGTCGGACATGAAGGTCCAGTTCCGGCCGTGGTCGTCGCTGCGCCACAGCCGGACGCTGCTGGTGCGGTTCTCCTCGTCGTCGCCGACGCCCGCGGTGCCCGCCCACAGCAGGGTTCCCGCGGGCATGTCCCCGACCTGGCGGGGCAGCTCGTAGAGGGTCGAGCAGCACATGCCCTTGGCGTTCTCGCCCGCCGGGTCGCGGATCTCGCCGACGGGCTGGAAGGACTTCCCGTCATCGGTGCTCTCGTAGATCACCGCACGTCCGGCGTTGTCCACGTAGGTCGTCATGCTGGCCAGGACGCGGCCGTTCGCCAGGCCGCCGTTCTCCAGCCGGACCAGCCGCGGGTAGCTGCTGCCGCCCTGCCGGAACATCTCGCCCTTCGAGACGTCCATCGGCACCGGGTCGGTGGCCGGCGGGTCTGCCCAGGCGTTCGCCTGGTACCAGCCGGCGAGCAGCAGCACCGACAGCGCGGTGGCGGCACCGGCTCGTGCTTTCTTGCCGTTCATCGCGAACCCTTCGATCGAGGAGCGGCGCAGAACATATCCGACGGTGATCACGACGTGAACCCCGTTGGCACATTTCCACCACTCCCCTGAACGGCGGTGTCGTGCCGGTGAAAAGCACACGTCGGGACCATTTCGGAGAGGAAGATCACCGCTGGAACGACGACGGCCCCCCCGGAATTAGGCGGGCCCGTCGCTCACTCCTCGGAATCCGGTGGCGGTCCGCCACGAATCGAGTACAGCGCGTTTTCGAGTTCGTCGGGTTTCACGAGCACGTCGCGCGCCTTCGACCCCTCGGACGGCCCGACGACGTTGCGCGATTCGAGCAGGTCCATGAGCCGCCCGGCCTTGGCGAACCCGACGCGCAGCTTGCGCTGCAGCATGGAGGTGGACCCGAACTGGCTGGTGACGACGAGTTCCGTCGCCTGCAGCAGCACGTCGAGGTCGTCGCCGATGTCGGAGTCGACCTCCTTCTGCTCGCCCGGCTTCGCGGCGGTGACGCCGTCGGTGTAGTCCGGTTCGGCCTGCTCCTTGGTGTAGGAGACGACGCGGTGGATCTCCTCGTCGCTGACGAAGGAGCCCTGCACGCGCTGCGGCCGTCCGGCGCCCATCGGCAGGTACAGCGCGTCGCCCATGCCGATCAGCTTCTCCGCGCCGGGCTGGTCGAGGATGACCCGCGAGTCGGTGAGCGAGGACGTGGCGAACGCGAGCCGCGAGGGCACGTTCGTCTTGATCAGGCCGGTGACGACGTCCACCGAGGGCCGCTGGGTGGCCAGCACCAGGTGGATGCCCGCGGCGCGCGCCTTCTGCGTGATCCGCACGATCGCGTCCTCCACGTCGCGCGGCGCGGTCATCATCAGGTCGGCGAGCTCGTCGACGATGGCGAGGATGTACGGGTACGGCCGGTATTCGCGTTCGCTGCCGGGCGGGGCGGTGATGTCGCCGGAGCGGACCTTCGCGTTGAAATCGTCGATGTGGCGCACCCGGTTGGCCTGCATGTCCTGGTAGCGCTGTTCCATCTCGTCCACCAGCCAGCCGAGCGCGGCCGCGGCCTTCTTCGGCTGGGTGATGATGGGCGTGATCAGGTGCGGGATGCCCTCGTAGGGGGTGAGCTCGACCATCTTCGGGTCGATGAGGATCATCCGGACCTCTTGCGGCGTGGCCCGCGCCAGCAGCGACACCAGCATCGAGTTGACGAAGCTGGACTTGCCGGAGCCGGTGGAGCCCGCGCACAGCAGGTGCGGCATCTTGGCCAGGTTCGCGGTGACCATGTGGCCTTCGATGTCCTTGCCGAGGCCCATCACCAGCGGGTGCTGGTCGCCGGAGGCGGTGGTGGAGCGCAGCACGTCGCCGAGCCGCACCATATCCCGGTCGCTGTTGGGCACCTCGATGCCGACGGCGGACTTGCCGGGGATGGGCGCGAGCAGCCGCACGTTGTCGGTGGCGGCGGCGTAGGCGATGTTCTTGGTCAGCGCGGTGATCTTCTCGACCTTCACGCCGGGCCCGAGCTCGACCTCGTAGCGGGTGACGGTGGGCCCGCGGACGAAGCCGGTGACCTGCGCGTCGATGTTGAACTGCTCCAGGACCGCGGTGATGGCCTCGATCATGGAGTCGTTGGCCTTGCTGCGGGTCTTGGGCGCGTCGCCGCCGGTGAGCGCGTCCAGCGGCGGCAGCTTGTAGTCGCCTTCGACGGCGCGGCTGATGGTGAGCTTGCCGTTGTCGGCGGGCGGCTCTTCGGGTGCTTCGGCGGCGGCGGGGACTTCGGCGGCCTTCTTGCCGCGCGGTTTCGTGGGCGCTTCCTCGGGCACGTCGTCGAGGGACAGCTGCTCCATCTTCTTCGTCCCGCCCTTGCCCTTCTTCGGGGCGGCGGCGGTGTCCTCGTCGTCGACGGGCGTGGAGCTCTGGCGGCGGCGGGAGGGGCGGCGCAGCTTCACCGTCTCCGGCTGGACCTCTTCGGTGAGCGGTTCGCCGTCCTCGACGGGCCTGCCGAGCAGCTTGGTGCGGACGGTGGCGAGCGTGGTGTCGGTGAGCAGCATCAGCCCGAACAGGCCGACGAGCACCAGCACGGGCACCGCGACCCAGCCGGTGAGGCCCTGCGCGAGCGGCCCGCCCGCGAGGAACCCGAGCACTCCCCCGGCCTCCGGCCAGACCAGCCAGTCGCCGGGCGCGCCTTCGGCGATGTGCAGCACGCCGAGCGCGCTCCAGCCGAGCAGCACGGACCCGAGCACGACGCGCGGCCGCGCCTCCGGGTTGTGGTCGGTGCTCGCGAAGAACACCGCGACACCGGCGACGACGACCGGGAGCACCAGCACGGCGTCACCGATGACGAAGCGCAGCCCCCAGTCGAGCCACTGCCCGACGGGTCCGCCCGCGTGCCACCAGATCCCGGCGGCGGTGATGACGGCGGCGGCGAGCGCGATGATCGCGAGCCCGGTCCGGCCGTGCGCCGGATCGATGTCCTTGGCGCGGCTGAGCACACCGCCGACCCGGGGCTGGGTGCTCTTCTTCGCCGGGGCGCGGCGCGGCGCGTGGGTGGAGCCGCGCCCGCCTCCGCCGGAGGTGGTCTTGCGGCTCTTCGCACCCGTGGTGCCGCTTGAGCTTCGTCGTGAGCTCTGGGCCCGGCTCCTCGAACCTTGTTGTGACTGGTTCTTGCGCTGGGCACCGCTCGTGGTCCGGCCCGCCATGGGTCTCACGTTATCTCGACGGTGCCCCTCGCGTCACAAGCGGCACAGGGGTCACGCGGGCGATCTGCCTCGGATGTTCACGTCCCGCGCTCGTGCCGGTGGTGCTTGTGCGATCCTCTGTCGTCATGGTCGCCCAGCCCGTTGGCCCTCTGGAGCCGAGTCCTCGTGCCCCGCGCGCGTCCCCGCGGTCCCGGGCGCGCTCGTTCGCGCAGGCACCCCTGCTGTGGCGGGTGCTGCTGCGGATCGACCGGGCGCTGATCCTGCTGACGGGTCGCCTGCGGGTCACGGGCGACGTGCCGGACGAGCTGCGCGGCGGGCCGCTGCTGCTGGCGGCGAACCACATCGGCAACATCGACGCGCTGGTGCTGATGGCGGCGTGCGGGCGCAGGCGGCTGGCGCTGCGGTTCCTGGCGACGGGCGGCCTGTTCGACGCGCCGGTGCTGGGTCCGGTGCTGCGGCGCTGCGGGCACCTCCGCGCGAACCGCGGCAAGGCGAACGCGGCGGAGGCGCTGGACGACGTGGTGCGCTCCTTGGAGGAGGACCCGCGGCCGGTGCTGGTGTACCCGGAGGGCCGGTTGAGCCTGGAGCCCGGTCTGTGGCCGGAGCGCGGCAAGACCGGTGTGGCGCGGATGGCGCTGGCTTCGACGGCACCGGTGATCCCGGTCAGCCAGTGGGGTGCGCACGAGGCGATGTGCTACGGGATGCTGCGCATCGAGGGCTTCCGGGACGTGCGGGTGCTGCTGTCCTCCTGGTTCGCGGCGATCCGGCGGCGCCCGGTGCTGCGGGTGCACTTCGGCGACCCGGTGGACCTGAGCGACCTGTCCGCGCACCGGCCCGGTGACGCCCGCCGCGCCCGCGACCGCATCATGCGCGCGATCACCGCGGGCCTGGTCCCGCTGCGCGCGGACGAGCCGGACGTCCCGAGCCACGAGGACCCCACCCGCCCGATCACCGACCAGCGCAGCCCCTGGCGGCCGTGAGCCCTTCCCCACCGAATTCCGTTCAACTGGGAATGGACGCAATCGTGCGGATACGGGAAACCGCTGGTGGAATGCGAGTCCGCTGAGCAGACTGGCCCGATCGGCGATCCGCAGCGGACGCCGGAAACGGACATCGAGGACCGAAGTGCAGAAATCAGCGACCGCGACCGCGGTGACCGGCCTGCTGGCCGCGAGCCTGCTGTGCGCACCGGCGGCTTCCGCCGCACCGAATCCCCCTTTCGAACCCGCACCCGTTTCCTGGGGACCGTGCGAGGACGAGTCCTTGCAGGAGGCCGGCGCGGAATGCGGGATGCTCGACGTTCCGCTGGATTACGCGAATCCCGGCGGGGAGCACATCTCGCTGGCGGTGTCCCGGGTGAAGCACACCGTGCCCGAGGACCAGTACCAGGGCGTGATGCTGCTGAACCCGGGCGGACCCGGTGGTTCCGGCCTGTACCTGGCGGGCTTGGGCGAGTCGGTGCCGCACGGGGCGGGCGCGGCCTACGACTGGGTCGGTTTCGATCCGCGCGGGGTCGGGTCGAGCGTTCCGGCGCTGTCCTGCGACCCGGACTACTTCGCGCACAACCGGCCGGACTACCTGCCGACGACGCCGGAGAAGGAGCGGGAGTGGTTGTCCCGCACCGACGGTTACGCGGCGGCGTGCGGGAACACCGGCGACGAGCTGCTGGACCACATGCGCACGACGGATTCCGTCGAGGACATGGAGAGCATCCGCAAGGCGCTCGGCCAGGAGCGGCTGAACTACTACGGCTTCTCCTACGGCACCTACCTGGTGCAGGTGTACGGCACGCTGCACCCGGAGCGGTTGCGCCGCGTGGTGCTGGACGGCGTGGTGAACGCGGAGGACGTCTGGTACCGGGCGAACCTGAACCAGGACGTGGCGTTCGACCGCAACATCGGCATCTTCTTCGACTGGGTGGCCCGCTACGACTCGGTGTACCACCTGGGCACCACGGGTGATCAGGTGGAGCGGCTGTTCTACGAGCAGCGCGCGAAGCTGGAGGCGCAGCCCGCGGGCGGGGAGATCGGTTCCTCGGAGTGGACGGACCTGTTCCTGGCGGCGGGCTACGGGCAGACCGGCTGGGACAAGCGGGCGAAGGCGTTCGCGGGCTGGGTGCACCGCGGCGAATGGCAGCCGCTGGTGGACATCTACGACGCGAGCAACACTCCCGGCGACGACAACGGTTTCGCGGTGTACAACGCGGTGCAGTGCACCGACGTGCAGTGGCCGCGGGAGTGGGGCCGCTGGCGCGCGGACAACTGGGTGACGCACGCGCAGGCGCCGTTCGAGACGTGGGCGAACGCCTGGTACAACGCCTCCTGCCGGAACTGGCCCGCGCCCGCCGGGAAGCCGGTGGACGTGGACGGCGGGGAGGTCGACAGCGCGCTGCTGATCAGCGAGGAACTGGACGCGGCGACCCCGTTCCCCGGCGCGCTGGAGGCCCGGAAGCGCTTCCCCGGCGCGAGCTTGATCAGCCTGCCGGGTGGCACGACGCATTCGGGTTCGCTGTCCGGCAACGCCTGCGTGGACGACCGCATCGCCGAGTACCTGACCACCGGTGCGCTCCCGGAGCGCAAGCCCGGCGCGGGCCCGGACGTCACCTGCGAACCGCTGCCGCAGCCGACGCCGGAGGGTGCGGAGACGATCGCCCCGGAGCGCCCGGAGCAGCCGCGGATCCTGCAGGACGCCTTGCGCCACTGGCGCTGATCCGGTGACCGCGCGCCCTCCGTCCACACCGGACGGAGGGCGCGTCCGCGTTCGGGTCAGCGCGGGTCGAGGTCGGCGCAGCCGGTTTCGTCGGGCAGCAGCGGCCGGAACACCAGCCGGAAGCCGACGCCGCCGCTCCCCCACCGCGTGCCGGGATCGGTCTCGCGCGCCCAGGTCGCGGCGGTGGCCGCGTCGCCACCGGTGAGCACGGTGCAGCGACCGCCGGGCACCCGCGATCCGGCCACCGGGGACGGGAACGGCCACGGTCGCCCGCCCGGCGCGCTGTCGGCGTCGTGGGCGATGACGGCCATCCGGTCCGCGGCCGGTTCGGCGCCGGCGGGCGGCGCGGTGCGGAGCCGCTGCACGAAGTCGACGAGCTCCGGTGGCCCGGCGGGCCGGTCGGTGAAGACCAGTTCGGTGCGGTGTTCCTCGCCGCCGGAGCGGAGGTCGACGCGGATGCTGGTGGCGCCGGGGACGGCGGCGTCGCCGTGCGTCTCGTCGGCGGCGAGGCCCGCTTCGTGCGCGGCCCGGTACCGCTGGTCCACCTCGGTGTCGCGGAGGCGGGTGACCGCGAAGGGGCGCAGCGATCCGACCGGTTCGCCCGGTGTGATCACGGTGCCGTCGCCGTAGAGGCTGTAGTCGGGGACGGACGTGCTGCCGGGTCCGGGCGGTTCGGTGCGGATCCGCAGCAGCAGTCCGTCCCGCTCGCGCGGTGGAACGTCGACGTCGCCGCACGCGGTGGCGGCGAGCAGTCCGGCTGCTGCGAGTGCGGGCAGCGCCCTGCCGGGTCGGAACATGAGCACCCCTCGGTGTGCCGCTCGCTGGATCTCCGGGCGGCGTCGGCGAGATCCGGTGCTCCCGCTCGGTGCTCGCGGGAGCGCGGCGCTCACTGTTCCGGGGCGGGCTGCGGAGATCACCACTTTTCCCCGTCATGACACGAAAAGAGCAGCGCACGGGGCTGTGCGGCGGATCGGTTCCGCCGCGTTCGGCCCAGTGCGCTGCTCCGCGCTCGCCGCCCGTCGTGGAAGTTGAGCCGCGGGTCGTGTCCGCGCCTCGTCAGCGGCGGAACCGCTGAGCCGACGACCACCCGATCAACCCGACCACCCGCGGGTTCTCCGCGGTTCCCTCGCGAGGACGCCCCCCGACATGGGTGCCCCCTGCCCGGTTCAGCCGTCGGCGCGGCGGATGACCAGCACGTGGTCGGTGAGTTCGGCGGTGCTGCCGTCCGGCCCGGTGGCGGTGCGCCGCGGCGAGTCGGCGCGCTCGACCGCCCAGGTCCGCGGGTCGAGGGCGAGATCGGCGGCGACCTCCTGCGGCGGCGGGTGGCGCAGGTCCGGGTTCTGGTCCCAGGACCACGGCGCGATCGATCCGTGGTCGACGACCACCAGCCGCCCGCCGGGGCGCAGCGCGTGCGCGGCGGCGCGCAGCACGCTCGCCCGGTCGAGATCGAACGGGGTGTGCAGGTAGTGCGCGCAGACCAGGTCGAACTCGCCCGCAGGCAATCCGGCGCCGAGGTCGTGCCGAGCGGCGGTGATCCGGTCGCCGAGCCCGCGCGCGTTCGCCAGCGCGGTGAGCCGGTCGGCGGCGACGGCCGAGATGTCCACGGCGGTGACCCGCCAGCCCTGCTCGGCGAGCCACAGCGCGTCGCCGCCCCCGCCGCAACCGAGTTCCAGCGCATCGCCGGGTGCCTGCCCGGGGACGATCTCGGTGAGCCGGAGGTTCGGCGTCGGCTGCCGCTGCTCGGGTCGCGCGGCGTGCACGTCGTCCCAGAACGCGTGCGCTTCGGTGCTGCTCATCGGTGCCCTTTCGTCGGTGAGCGCCAGTCTCACCGCGGGAGTGCGTCATCCGCACGGAACCTTGCCGCTCCGGCAAAATCCCCACCGCGAAGGGCCCTCGCGTCCCCGGCGGCCCGCCAGGTGAGTGACCCACTCGCCGGGACTGGGCGAGTCGGGCATTCGCGGAGACCCGGCCAGGTGAGTGACCCATTCGCCTACCAGGACTGGGCGGAAGGGCCATTCACCTGGGGGCCCGGCCGGTGGGCTGTCGGGGAGGTCGCCGCACCGGCCGGGCTTCCCGGGACGAGGGGTCGGAGAGGGGAACCTCGCCCCGGGAGTCTCGCGGGAGCGGTCAGGGCCGCTCGTTCTTCAGGGTGTCGTTGCAGTCGGGGCAGGTGGGCGCGCGGCACCAGTCGAGTTCGCAGGGCTGGGCCATCGCGAGCCGCCGTCCGCACACCGAGTCCTCGGCGGGCTGGTTCTCCCAGCGCCTGCCGCGGAACGCGTGCCGCACGAGGTCGCCGGAATCCGGGACGGGCAGCCAGAAGTGGCGTTCGGGCTGGTGTTCGTGGCTCACGCGGCGAGTCCCGGTGGTTCGTCGGGGAGCGCGACGACGGCGCCGACGCTGACGAAGACGTCCTCGGGCGGGGCGACGGCGGGGACGGTGCGGGCACCCGGAACGTCTCCGTCCACTGTGGAGGAGAACAGCGGCGTGACCGCGCCGGCGCGTCCGAGCGCCGAACGCCGCCCGATGGCCGAGTTCCGCCGGACGACCGCACCCCTGCCGGTGGCCACATCCCGGACGGCCGCGCCCTCGGCCGGGAACGCGCCCCCGCTGCCGATCGAGCCCGGTCGCGCCGGTGCGCGGCCCACCGGGAGTTCGGTGATCGACGCGGTTCTTCCCGCTGCGGTGCGGAATCCGGCGGCACGCAGGGTGCGCCGGGCCTTGCGGCGGGCGAGCTTCGCGCGGACGGTGCGCGATTCGAGCGCGAGCGCCGCCCACGGCGCCGCGGCGGTGGCGCCCATGAGCACCAGCACGAGCGGGCCTTGCGTCGAGGAGATCCGTACCCCCTTGTCGATCAACGATGGCGCAAAGCTATTTCCGCAAATGCGGTTTAGCTAGTCGCCTGATCGTGTAGTTCCGCTGTGATTGCTGATCGCGGGAGACTGATCAGGCCCATGAAGATCACGACGGAGGCGGGATGGCGACACCGACGGTGCGCCGGCTCCAGCTCGGCAACGAGCTGCGCCACGCACGGCAGAAGGCCGGTTTCGAGCAGCACGAAGCCGCGAAGGAACTCGACTGCGCACACAGCAAGATCTCCCGGCTGGAACTCGGCCAGGGCGGCATCACCAAGGGCGATCTCAAGCTGCTGCTGGAGTTCTACGGCGTGGACCCCGCCGACATGCAGTGGATGTTCGAGCTCGCCCGCACCCGCAGCACCCGCGGCCGCTGGACCGGATACCGGGCGGTGTTCCCGGAATGGTTCCGGATGTACGTCGACCTGGAGACGGACGCGGAGAGCATTCGGCACGCGCAGACCGAGATCGTGCCGGGACTCCTCCAAACCGAGGGCTACATCCGGGCGTTGGACACGAAGTCCATCCGGGAAGACGAGGAAAGCGTCGACGCAGGTACCTTGGCACGACAAGAGCGTCAAGCGATCTTGAGCAAGCCTCAGCCGCCCACCCTGGCGTTCATCCTGTCCGAGTCCTGCATCAGACGACAGATCGGTTCTGCCGCCGTCATGCGGGATCAGCTGGAACACTTGGTGAAGATCGCGATGCAACCGAACGTGGATCTTCAGGTCATGCCGTTCGAAGCGGCAACGCCCGTGGGCGGGATCTCGTACGACTTCACCATGCTCCAGATTCCCGTATCAGGGATCTCGTCGTCCCTGGAGTTCGTCTACGTCGAGTGCTTCGACGATGCTCGATACCTCGACGCCAAGGATGCGGTCTCGCAGTACGACCGGTTGTGGAGCCATCTCCAGGCCGCCGCGCTCGGCCCGAGGGAGTCTCAAGATCTCATACGATCGGTGGGCAAGCAGTACTCGTAGCCGACGAGAGGCCCCACCATGATCGCTCACGACCTGTCCGGTGCCGCCTGGTTCAAGAGCAGCTACAGCAAGACGCAGAACGAATGCGTCGAGGTCGCCTTAGTCCCGGGCGGTGCCGGGGTCCGCGACACCAAGGACCGCGACGGCGGAACCCTCACCTTCACCAGCACCACCTGGTCGACCTTCCTCAGCACGCTGAAGGACTGACCTCCGGGCGACGCGGGCCGCTCGCCCCCCGGAAGGACGGACGGCCCGCAAGCCCGACACGTCGAACTCCCGTTGAACGAGAGGCAGGCATGCCCGAGCGAAACCTCATCGGTGCCACCTGGTTCAAGAGCAGCTATAGCAATTCGCAGAACGAATGTGTTGAAGTAGCCCTGACTTCCGGCAGCACCGGCGTCCGCGACACCAAGGACCGCGACGGCGGAACCCTGATCTTCACCAGCACCACCTGGTCGGCCTTCCTCCGCACCCTCAAGGCCTGACCACCCCGGAAGACCCGCGGGCCGTCCCACCACCCACACGGCGGGACGGCCCGCTTCCCCACCCCACGACTGCTCCGTTCAAGCGTTGAGCGGTTTCCCGCTCTACCAAGCTCCGGCAGTCCCGAGAGCGGGGCCGCCCGACGATGAGGATCAACAGCAGGCACCGGGGTTCCTGCCTGCCGAACACACCACCACGAAGGCGGACGCGACGTGCCGAAGGCGGCCCCGAGGCCCGACACGATGTCAGGTGAGCCACGGCCGCCGCGCGCCCCTGTGATCACAACGTGGAAGACGGTGGGAAAAACCCATGAGGACAAGGCCGAGTTCCCACCCGCGCCGGAGGGCGAAGGGCCGCTGTTGGAGTGGTACCAAGCCGAAGACGCCGATCACCTCGTCGGCGGGGTCGTTCTAGGCATGTTCATCGCGATCTTCCTGTGCTTGCTCGATTCGGGATTCTCCTGGATGAGCACGTGGTGGCTGTGGCTGTTCGTGATCTGGCCGCCGATAGTGTTCCACTTCCTCGGCCGCCGCAGTGGGTACTCCGCGGGTGCTGACTGGCTTGCCACGGACCAGAAGCACTACGTCAAGCTGTACGAGCTCAAGAAAATCACTGTTGAATACCAAGCCGGTGGCCAATCCATCGGCATCGAGCTGACCGACGCCGACGACAGATGTGTCGGCGCGCCCCTACGCCAGCTCCAGCGCAACCGCGCTTTCTGGGACCTCGTGTACAACGGCATCGTCCACTCGGTGAACAGCGGCACCGCCACCGCGAACGAGCTAGCCCTCGACAAGCTCCAGCTCCGTTGACCGAACACGCCCGGCCGCACTCGCCCGCCCATCAAGCCGGTGACCACGTCACCGTCACACCACTGCGAAGCACGGGCATCGTCGTCGGTGGTTTTTATGACTTTCAGCCTTGTCGGCTGGTTTCCCTACTCGGGCGCGTCGCTTACCGGGTTCAGCGCCGACGCGTCCGGCCCCGGCGCGACGAACCAACAGATCATCGGTATCTTCTTCGCACTGTGGATCGTGCCGTGGCTGGCGGGCTTGCTCCTGGTCTCGATCGCCATCGCCAGCTGGCTCCGCCGGACGCTCTGGATCCTGCTCAGGCTGACCGGAATCATGCTCGCCGTCTCGCTGATGACCTACGCGATCGGCTAACCACGTAGTACGCAGCAGAACCAGGCCGGCTGGAACACCAGCCACGCGAACGATCGACCAAGCTCGGCAAGAGCATCCTCGTCGCGGACGCCCTCCCTTCTCCCGTCCCAGGAAGGAAACCAGCAGTGCGACAAGCAGCACCACGACCGGACGCGACGACCGGGAACCCTCGGCCACCTCGCGCACCCGTGGTGATCAGCCCGCAACAGCCGGGAGAACGAGACTCGGCACGGGCGCGCTTCCCGTCCGCCCCACCCGGTTCGGGCCCGGTTCTCGAATGGTTCCAGGAGTCGAACTCGAACGGCATCAAGTCCGGGATTTTCGTCGCCTTCCTGATCGCGGCATTCTTGTCGTTGAAGGACTGGGGATTCGACTGGATCACCACCTGGGGCCTGTGGGCATTCGTCCTCGCGCCTGTCCCGATCTTCTACCTCTACAGTCGGAACGGAGGCTTTTCAGCCGGAGCCGACTGGTTCGCGACGAGCCGCAAACGTCATGTGCAGCTCTACGAGCTGACGAAGGTCACCGTCACGAACCCCGCTGGCGTGGACGCATGGGTCCTCGAACTCACCGACCGAAACGGCGGCTTCACCGGAGCCAAGCTGCGTGAGGTGCAGCGCAACCGCGCTTTCTGGGACCTCGTGTACAACGGCATCGTGCACTCGGTGAACAGCGGCACCGCCACTGCGAACGAGCTAGCCCTCGACAAGCTCCAGCTCCGTTGACCGAACACGCCCGGCCGCACTCGCCCGCCCGGAAACCCGACCCGATCACCGGACTGCCGCGCCCACCACGGGCGCCGGTGCTCGTCACCTGGCGGAGCGAGGGACGCACTCGACGGGCCTTCGCGCGCTTCCCACCCGCACCGCCGGGCGAAGGGCCGATCTTGGAGTGGTGCCACGGACTGGACACCGGCCTGCTCAAAGCCGGCCTGTTCGTGAGCGGGCTCGGCGTGCTCCGCTACTGCTGGCTCGACTGGGGATTCGAGTGGGCGCGGACCTGGTGGTTGTGGGCGATAGCCGCCGCCGCGGCCGTCCCGTTCTACCTCCGCGGCCGCAGCGAGGGGTATTCGGCCGGAGCCGACTGGTTCGCGAGCAGCACCAGGAGCTACGTCAAGCTGTACAAGCTGAAAACGATCGCCATCGAGCGACCGGGGGACGCCGCCGAGCCGTGGCTCGTGCTCACCGACGGGTACGGCGGCTCCGCCCGCGCTCCGCTGCACCGGATCCAGCGCAAACGCGCGCTGTGGGACCTCGTCTACAACGGGATCGCGCACTCCGTGCACCGGGGCCCCGCCACCGCCACCGGCCGCGCCCTGGACCTGCTGGAACTGCGCTGAACTCCCGCCTCTAGCAGGAATCGGGCGGCACCTCCAGGGAGATCACACCTAAGAGTGGACCGGGGCGAAAGCGCGGACACCGCGCGCTCCCGTTGGAACGATCTTGCGGACTCGACGTTCCGGCTTGTGCGCCGACGCCATCTCGTTCCAGCTCTCCCCGGAGGAAACCCATGTCCGCAGTGGTCCCGCCGCCGACGACCCCGAAGAACGGTCTCGGCACCGCCGGATTCGTGCTCGGCCTGCTCGCCCTGCTGTTCTCGTTCATCCCGATCATCGGCCTGGTCGCCTGGCCGCTGAGCATCCTCGGGCTGGTGTTCGGCGTCATCGGCATCATCCGGGCGCGCAACGGCCTGGCGAACAACCAGGGCATGGCGATCACCGGCACCGTGCTCGCCGCGATCGGGCTGCTGGTGTGCTTCGCCTGGGTCGGCCTGTTCGGCTCCGCCGCGAACGAGGTCGCGCGGCAGTCCGAATCCGCGGGCGTCTCGGCGCAGCAGGACGCCGTTCCGGCCGCCGACGACTCCGGGGCGGAGGTCATCGAGCTCGGCTTCGGCCAGACCCACACCTGGCGCGGCGGCGAATCGGTGCAGGTCGCCGAACCGGAGGAACACCAGGGCAACCCGTACCTGCACGACTCCGGCACCCGCGCCGTCGCGGTCGACCTGACCATCACCAACGGCACGAGCGGCGAGATCAACCCGCTGTCCTGGGACATCACCGCCACCCACGCCGGGCGGCCCGCCCAGTACTCGCTGGAAGACCGGCCGTTCGTCAACGCCGAGATCCCGCCCGGCGGGACCCTCACCATCACCCGGATCTTCGACGTCGCGCCGGAGCAGGGCGACCTGCGGATCTCCGTCGCGCCCAGCCACTTCGCCGCGGACACCGCCTACTTCCACGGCGAGTTCTGAGCCGGACCACCGATCACCTCGCCCTGCTTCCCCCGGGGGCGGGGTGATCACCGGCCGCCGAACACCACTCCGAGCACGGCGGCGCACAAGAGCACGGCCCAGACACCGAGCACGATCCGCGCGAGCACCCGCCGCCACGTGAGGACCCCGATCAGCACCGCCGCGCCCGCTCCCGCCAACACCGCGTAGATCAACACCCAGAAGGTCAACAGGTTCCGCTCGACCTCGCTGTCGCCGAATCCGCGCACGGTGGCCGGGAAGACCACGCACCACGCCGCGACGCCCAGCGCGAACAGCGCCCAGCCGGCCACGTGCCCGAACACCACGCCGAGGATCCGCAACCGCTGCGCTCTCGTGGTCCTCACGGATGTCCCTTCTCCACACCCGCGACGACGCGAGCCATTGATTCGAGCGACGTCCGCCTGTCCCAGTAGTCCGTGTGCCCTCCGTCCGGATCGGTCTCCAGCGACCGCGCGCCGAAGTGCGGATCCGACCGGTTCATCCCGAACCAGTGGTCGTCCTCGCCGTCGAAGAAGTCCCGCGGATCCAACGACGGCGTCGCGTGATCGATCACGTCATCGCCCGATGTCCCGGACCAGACGTGCTCGGGCGGCACGCCGAGTTCCCGCGCGTGTTCCACGCCGACGCCCGGCGAACCGAGGAACACGATCTCGTCGGTCGCCATCCCGTGGTCCCGCGCCGCGTAACCGACCACCGTCGAGCCGTAGGAATGCCCGAGCACGGTGTTGTGGCTGGGTTCCCCCCCGTGCGTGGCGCGCAGGCCCTCCTGGAACCGGGCCAGCTCACCCTTCGCCTCGACCGCGAACCCGTCCTGCGCGGCGGAGGGAAAGTCGTCCGGCGATTCGTATCCCACCCAGGTCACCGCGGCCACCGGTTCACCGCCCGCGTGCCGTTCGGCCAGCAGGCGCAGGCGTTCATCACGTTCCAGGACGTCCTTCGCCCCATCGAGATCCGAGTAGGTCCCGGGAACGCTCGTGACGACGTGCCGGGCGGTGTCCGGGTTCCCGCCGGCGATGATCAACGTTCCTCGGCCGTGCGCGGTGGTGTCGACGCCCAGCAGGTACTTCTCCGGTGGTCCCGTCAACCGGTCGTCGATCATGTCGAGGAAGTGCACTGTCTCCCGCAGTTCCCGGATTCGCGCGAGTTGCGCGGCGGGCCTGCCGCCGGGCGCGGACCGCGTCGTCTCGACCAGCGCCCGCAACTCGCCCATCTTGCCGAGCAGATCAGCTCGTTGCCCGGCGAGCAACGCCCGGTTCGCCGAATCCCGCACCGCCACCGGAACTCCGTCGGTGCGTCCGACCAGCTGCGGGAAGCGGTCGAGCAGATCGGCGCGCTGGGCGGAGGTCAGCGCCGACCACATCCCGTGCACCGCGTGCGGACCACCGAGCACCGCCTTCTCGAACAGCGCGCGGGTGGCTCCCGCCGCCCACTCGTCCAGTGCCATCGCCATCCCCGCGAGGCCGATCGCCGCCGGGCTGGTCGCCGTCGCCGCCGCTCGGCCCCACTCCGCGTGCAAGCCGATGGCTTCCAGCCCTGCGCTGTTCGCACGGAGGCCCGCCAGCAGCCTCTCGTGGGCGGTGGCTTCCAGGCCGCGCGCGTCGGCGACGGTCTGGCCGGCTTCCGCGTAGGCCGCCTGCTTGCGCGGGTCCGCGGGCGGCGAGGTGCCCGGCAGGCTCGGCTCCGGAAGCCCGGCCGACGAGTGCGGCGGGTGGATCGTCGCGTTCAGCACGAGCAGCCCGGCCTCGTGCGCGATCCCCTCCGCCTGCCGCATCCGCGCTCTGACCGTGTCGAGATCATCGGCGAAGACGTGCAACACGCGCGACAGGTTCGCGCAGATCTCGGCCAGTTCGACGATGTCCCGCCCGTTGCGGGTCGCGGCGGAGCGAAAAGCCTCCGATGCGGTCCCCTCCCATTCCGATTCGGATTCCGAACGGGTCCGGAACCACCCGGCGGCGACATCGTCGACACCGGCCGCGTACCGCCCCATCGATTCCGCCAGCCGACGAAGTGATTCCGGGTCACCTGCGGTGAAGATGGTGAGGCTCATCGTTCCCCCGAACGATCGCTCGAATACTCAGCGGTGGAAGAACCGCTCGTTGTCCGCATCGACGGCGGCGTAGGTGGAACCGTTCGCGTGCAGCTCCGCCGAGGCGCGCTCCGTGATCTCCAGCGCTCCGGCCGCGGCACGGACGAGCTCTGCGATCAGCGCGGTCACCGCCGCGGAGGACGGACCCGCGTCCACCTCCGGCGGCGGACTCGATATCGCCATTCCCGCGGTGGAGCCGTGCAGGCCGAACGCCAATCGGCCGATCACGTCCGGGTCGACTCGAAATCCCATGTCGCGCGCTCCTCAACCAGCCGGAGAGCCTTCGAGATCGAAGGTAGCGAAGCGGCGGATCCAGCAATAGCGGATATCTACTCACCACACGATCAGCCGATACCGTTGACTCCATCGAGCAATTGATCAGCACACGGCGATACGCGCGGTCGATCCACCGCGACCGTCAATCCATCGATCCGGGCGAACGAAAACGAGAGCGGCCACGACCGGAGGATCGGGCTGACCTATTCGGAATATTCGCCGAAATGGGCTCCTGCTCGGAATATCCCGGGAGCAGTTCACTCCCGGAATGTTCTACCCGCCCGTTCGCCGCTCACGCGTTCCGCGGGTCCAGCACGCTGTCCACGGCCAAGTGGAGGGTGTTCGTCTCGTCGGCGAGCAGCGAGTCGCCGGCGGGCAGCGCGCGCTCCAGCGCCAGCCCGTTGAGGACCGTCAGCAGGAACTTCGCGCGCCGCGCGTTGTCTCCCGCCGGGAGCACGCCCTCGTCCACCAGGACCGACAGCCAGTACTCGGTGCGGCGCCGCCCCTCACGTTCCATGCCGAGGTGCGCCTGCCTGATCTCCTCGGTCGGCTCGGGGGCGATGAACGCCTCGTAGACCTTCCCGAAGGCCGCCCGCGCCTGCTGCCCCGCCCCGGCGGGCGCGAGCACCTGCCGCAGGCAGGCGACCAGCCGGTCCCGCGGCGACCTCGACCGGTCGTGGATCGGGTCGTCGGAGGCCACCAGGCCGTAGATCCCGGCGAGCACCGCTTCCCGCAGTTCCTGCTGGGTCGGGAAGTGGTACCGCAGCGAACCCGTGCTCACCCCGGCCCGCGCCGCGACCGCGCGCACGCTCAACCGGGCGGCGGCGTCCTCGCCGAGCATCGTCGCCGCTGCCACCAGGATCCGGTGCCGGGTGCTCAGCACCGGGTCGTCCCCGTCGTCCATGTCCACCTCCACCCGCACTGTACTGGTACACCGTGCTGGTGCTTTTCCAACACGCTGTGCTAGCGTCCTGTTCCAGATTCTAGTACAGCGTGTTGCACGGAAAAGGGGCGGGGCATGTTCGAGGAATGGCGGCACCGGCGCGCCGCAGCGCGGGTCAAGAGCGGGGACGGACGCCCCCTGAATCCCTTCCGCTGGTGGCAGCAGTTCAGCCGCTCCCTGTTCCACCTGCGCACCGGCGAGGGCACGGACTACGCCGTCGACGTCCGGCTCTGGGGCGACAAGACCACCGGCGAGGTCAAGGCGGACCTGTACCGCGACGGCAGGCACCACGCCGTCGCCAAGCTCCCCGCGGTCTTCCCCGTCGACGGCGGCACCATCGAAGTCGCGGTCAGCCGTGCCGGTCTCAAGCGCTGCCACCACGTCACCGCCGCGGGCGAGCAGCAGCTCGTCCCCGACCCGAGGTCCGCCGAAGGGCGCCGGGCCCGGCTCGACCGCGACCACCCCGCCGCGAGCCGCGCGCTCGGCCACCTCTCGGTGGCGCTGCTGGTCATCGGCGTCGCCCTGCTCGTGCTGCAAGTCGCCGAACCGATCTCCCGGATCCCGCCCATCGCCGAGAACATCGGGATCTTCACCTCGCCGCTGCACCTGCCGCTGTGGCTCAACACCACCCTCACCATCGGCGCGGCGCTGGCCAGCACCGAACGCGCCCTCCGGATGCGCCACCACTGGCTGCTCGACGGCGCCGGGAGCTGACGGCCGCACGGCCCGCCCGACCAGTGCGCCTGGTCGGACGGGCCGTGCACAGCTCTTCGGAGCGAGCGATCAGGAATCGACCGGCAGCACGTTCGGCACGATCATCGGGCGGCGGCGGTACTTGTCCGCCACCCACTTGCCGACCACGCGGCGCACGGCCTGCGCGATGCGGTGCGTGTCGGTGATCCCCTCCGACTCGGTGCGGGCCAGCTCCATCTCCACCAGCGGCACCACGTCGTCCAGCGCCTTCGGGTCGTCGGAGAAACCGCGCCCGGACAACGTCGGGCGGGACACCGCGCGGCCCGTCGCCGCCTCGACCGCCACGGTGATCGAGATGAACCCGCCCTCGCCCAGCACCAGCCGGTCCGACAGCGTCGACTCACCCACGTCGCCGACGGACAGGCCGTCCACGTAGACGTGGCCCACCTCGACGCGGCCCGAGACCCGCGCGATGCCGTCGACCATGTCGACCACCACGCCGTCCTCGGCGATCACCACGCGCTCCGCCGGAACCCCCGTCAACCGGGCCAGCTCCGCGTTCGCGCGCAGGTGCCGCCACTCGCCGTGCACCGGCATCACGTTGCTCGGGCGCACCGCGTTGTACAGGTACAGCAGCTCACCGGCGGAGGCGTGACCCGAGACGTGGACCTTCGCCCCGCCCTGGTGCACCACGTCCGCACCCAGCCGCACCAAGCCGTTGACCACGCCGAACACCGCGGTCTCGTTGCCCGGGATCAGCGAGGACGCCAGCACCACGGTGTCCCCGGCGCGGATCCGGATCTGCTTGTGCTCGCCGCGCGCCATCCGGGACAGCGCCGACAGCGGCTCGCCCTGCGAACCGGTCGAGACGAACAGCACCAGGTGCTCCGGCATCGCCAGCGCCTCGTCCAGCTCCACCAGCAGGCCCGGCGGCACCCGCAGGATGCCCAGGTCGTTCGCGATGCCCATGTTGCGCACCATCGACCGGCCCACGAAGCACACCTTGCGGCCGTGCTGCTCGGCGACGTCCAGCACCTGCTGCACGCGGTGCACGTGGCTGGCGAAGCACGCCACGATCAGCCGCTGCGTCGCCTTCCCGATCACCCGGTCCAGCACCGGGCCGATCTCGCGCTCCGGCGTCACGAACCCGGGGACCTCGGCGTTCGTCGAGTCCACCAGGAACAGGTCCACGCCCTCGTCGCCCAGCCGCGAGAACCCGGCCAGGTCGGTGAGCCTGCCGTCCAGCGGCAGCTGGTCCAGCTTGATGTCCCCGGTGTGCAGCACCACCCCGGCCGGCGTGCGGATCGCCACCGCCAACGCGTCCGGGATCGAGTGATTGACCGCGAAGAACTCCAGGTCGAACACGCCGTGCTTGCTGTGCTGTCCCTCGGTGACCTCGACCAGCACCGGGTCCTGCCGGTGCTCCTTGCACTTGGCGGCCAGCAGCGCCAGCGTGAACTTCGACCCCACCACCGGCAGGTCCGGGCGCAACCGCAGCAGGAACGGCACCGCACCGATGTGGTCCTCGTGGCCGTGCGTGAGCACCAGGGCCTCGACGTCGTCCAGCCGGTTCTCGATCGCCCCGAAGTCGGGCAGGATCAGGTCCACGCCGGGCGAGTCGTCCTCCGGGAACAGCACACCGCAGTCGACGATGAGCAGCTTGCCCTCGTGCTCGAACACGGTCATGTTCCGGCCGACCTCGCCGATGCCGCCCAAGGCGGTCACCCGCAGGCCGCCCTCGGGCAGCGCCGGTGGTGGCGCCGAGGCCGTCGGGGTCACGGGCTGGTGTTCGGAAGCTGTTGCGCGAGCGCTCAACGCGTCACCTCTGCTGCGGCGTCGGGATTGACCAGGACCAGACCGGCGTCCCACAGATCACTCGTGATCACCCGCACCTGCTCGTCGGTGGCCTGCGGCAGCGGCAGTCGGGGATGCCCCGTCTCGTAGCCGCACAGCCGCATCGCCGTCTTCGAGAACACCACGCCGCCGACGAAGTTCATCGACCGGTACACCGGCATCAGCCCGACGTGCACCTCGCGCGCGGTGGCGATGTCGCCCGCCTCGAACGCGTCGAGCATCTTGCGCAGCCGGTCGCCGACCACGTGCCCGATGACGCTGACGAAACCGACGGCGCCCACGGACAACCACGGCAGGTTCAGCGGATCCTCGCCCGAGTAGTAGGCCAGGTCGCTGTTCGACAGCACCTCGCTGCCCGCCCACAGGTCGTGCTTGGAGTCCTTGACGGCCTTGATCTGCGGGTGCTCCGCCAGCCGCTTCAACGTGTCCGTGTGGATGGGCACCACGGAGCGCGGCGGGATGTCGTAGAGCATCACCGGCAGCTCCGTCGCATCGGCCACCGTCGTGAAGTGCGACAGCAGGCCCTCCTGCGGCGGGCGGGAGTAGTACGGGGTCACCACGAGCAGCCCGTGCGCACCGGCCTTCTCCGCGGTGCGGGCCAGCTCCACCGAATGGGCGGTGTCGTTCGTGCCCGCTCCCGCTACCACCGTCGCGCGGTCCCCCACCGCTTCGACGACGGCGCGCAGCAGCTGCTCCTTCTCGTCATCACTGGTCGTGGGGCTCTCGCCCGTGGTGCCGTTGACGACCAGGCCGTCGTTGCCGACGTGATCGACGAGGTAGGTCGCGAGCTCCTGAGCCAGCGCCAGGTCGAGCTTCCCGTCCGCGTCGAACGGCGTCACCATGGCGGTCAGGACCCGGCCGAACGGCCGTCCTTCAGTGGCGGTGGGACAGACGGTCATGGCCCTGACGCTACCTGGTGAGCCCACTGATCAGCGCGCCGCATCGGCCACCACCGGCGCCGCACCCGGCCCGGCTCGAAGATCGCGGAAACTCGACGGCCGAGCCCGTCCGGAACCGGCCGTGTTCCCGCTGATCAGCGCCACGACGGGCGGATTTCCGGTGCCAGCGCGCGAAATCGGCCGGTGCGGCAGCGCTGGCGCAGGTCCCGCACCAGGCCGAACGCGCGCCGCCGGGCCGCCGAACGGGTTCGGCGACCGCCGTCAGAACGAGCGGCGCAGGTCCTCGACCGCGAGGACGTCCGCGTCGTTGCCGTCGATGTCCACCCGCGCCTGCTTGCGGCCGAACGCGTGCAGCAGCAGCTCGCTGGGCTCACCGCTGAAGCGCACCGTGCGCGGCCCGCGCTTCGCGGCGATCTCGGTGCCGTCGGGGCGGCGCAGCACCACGCCCACCGGACTGCGGCCGTAGAAGACCTTCGCGACCCTGCTCAGCGACTTCCACAGCGCCTCCTCCCGCTCCGGGTCGGTGGGGCGCGACTGCCAGCCGGGCTGGGCGCGGCGGACGTCCTCGTGGTGCACGAAGAACTCGGCGGTGTTGACGGCCTCGTCCACGGCGCCGATCGCCAGCGGGTTCCACTTGGGGGCGCCTTCGCGGACGGTGCCGATCAGCTCCGGCCACGGCTTGTCCCGCAGCTCCTGCTCGATCTTGTCGCCGCGCTCGGCGAGCGCCTTGACGAACTTGCCCGCCAGCGCGTCCGGGCGGCGTTCCCGCAGCACCAGGTGCACCGCGAGGTCCTTGGTCTTCCACTCGCCGCACAGCGTCGGCGCGTCCGGCCCGACCTGGTCGAACAGGTCGCACAGTTCCCGGCGTTCGTCGTTGGCCACACCCATGCGGCCACCTTACCGGGGTTCAGCTCCCCGTGACGGAGGTCATCGGCGGACTGCCGTCGGCGCTGGGCGCGTAGCGCCCCGGTCGTTCGACGGGTCGCCGTCCGCCGAGGTGGCCCGCTCGTCCTCCCACGCCTCGCGGGTGGGGACCACCGCGCCACAGCGCAGCGCGGCCGGGAGCTCGATCGCGCCGGTGGCGAAGCGTGCGCCGCCCGGGCGACCGGCTCGTTCGTCCCCGGCCCGCTCGTCCCGGCCCGCTCGTCCGAGGCCAGCGGCGACCCGGCGGCGCCCCCGCTGCTCACTCCAGCGCGAGGATCACCGCACCGCGCGTGCCGGATTCCACCCCTTCCGGCCGAATCCGGGTCAGTTCGCGAGCGATCGGGTGAGCTTCGTGCCGTCGGTGCTGCGCAGGTAGCAGAGCACGGTCTGCGCGCCGCCGTCGGTGTCGGAGTCGTCGTCCGCGGCGGTCCGCCGCTTCAGCTCCCACGCCTGCTCGGTCGGCACCAGCGCCCCGTAGCGCAGCGCCGCGTCCTTGCCCGGCAGCTCGACCTCGGCGGAGGCGAAGTAGGCGCCGCACAGCGCTTCGCCGAACCGCGCCAGCTGCTCCGCGCCGGGGTAGGCGGTGTCGCTGCTCGCGCTGCTGCCGAACGGGGAACCGTCGGTGTAGACCTCGAAGTCGTGCGGTTCCGAGCAGGACCCGACCTGCTCCTCGGGCACGCTCGCGCCCGCGGCGGGGACGCCCGTGCCGCAGGATTCGATCTTGCTGGCTTCGAAGGTGGTCAGGTCGCCGTCCGGCCCGTAGGTCAGCGTCGGCAGCTCCGCCTCCGGCGGCCCCGGCACCAGCGCGAACCGCCCGATCAGCAGGCCCGCCACCAGCAGCACCACCGCCGCCACCGCCGCGGCGCGCCACGGGGTCCGGCGGCCGGCGGGCAGCGGCGCGGTCGGCGCGGCCTGCACCCGGGTGCCCACCTGATCGCCCGCCAGCAGCGCGCGGGCCTGCGCCGGGGTGAACCGGGCGCGCGGGTCCGCGATGAGCAGACCCGTGATCAACGAACCGAGCGGGCCCTGGGTGCGGGTCAGCGCGGGCGTCTCGTTGAGCACCGCGTGCAGCGTCGCCGCCGTGGTCCGCCGCTCGAACGGCAACCAGCCCTCCGCGGCGAAGAACAACGTCGCGCCCAGCGACCACAGATCACCCGCCGGGGTGGCATCGGCTCCCTGGATGCGCTCCGGAGCCATGAACGACGGCGAGCCGACGATGCTGCCGCTGCTGGTCAGCCGCGGGTCGTCCACGGTCTGCGCGATGCCGAAGTCGGCGAGCTTCACGACCCCGTCGGCGATCATGATGTTGCTGGGCTTCACGTCGCGGTGCACGATCCCGGCCGCGTGCGCCGCCTCCAGCGCGGACAGCAACCGCCGCGCGAGGTCGGCGACCCGCTCCGGCGGCATCGGCCCGCACCGGGCGACGAGCTCGCTGAGCGTCCCGGCCTGCACCAGCTCCATGACGATGAACGTGCCGCCGCCTTCGCTGAGCACGTCGTGCACGGTGACCACGCCGGGGTCGCTGAGCCGCCCGGCGGTGCGGGCCTCCCGCAGCACCCGCTCCTCGAACACGGCGCGTTCGGCGGGCGGCACCCCGTCCGGCACGTGCAGCTGCTTGATCGCGACCTCGCGACCGATCACCTGGTCCCAGGCCCGCCAGACGATGCCCATGCCGCCGCGCCCCAGCTCACCGGTCACCCGGTAGCGGTCGCCGATGGTGCGCGCCAGCGCGTCCGTCCGCTCCACCACGGACCCTCCCCCACGTCAGTCCTGGTCGAGATCATCTCATCGGACGCGGGAGGGGCTCGCGCGGTTCCGCGTTCAGCCCTCGGCAACGAACGGGCTGGAAGCGACCTCGGAGCCGTCCCGGAGCGCGGTGATCTCGAAATCGCCGAACACGTTCGGGGCGGCCCGCTGCAGCTGCCGCAGGCATTCGACGGCCAGCGCCCGGATCTCCACGTCGGCGTGCTCGCTGGCGCGCATCGCCACGAAGTGCCGCCAGGCGCGGTAGTTGCCGGTGACCACGATCCGGGTCTCGGTCGCGTTGGGCAGCACCGAGCGCGCGGCCTGCCTGGCCTGCTTGCGGCGCAACGTGGCCTGCGGCTCGTCGGCGAACTTCTCCTGCAGGGCGTCCAGGAGTTCGGTGTAGGCGGCGACGCTCGCCTCCGTCGCGCGGACGAACCTCGCGTGCAGCTCCGGGTCCTCGGCGATGACGTCGGGCTCGACCACCGCCGCGTCCCGCTCGGGCACGTAGCGCTGCGAGAGCTGCGAGTAGGAGAAGTGCCGGTGGCGGATCAGCTCGTGGGTCAGCGACCGGGACATCCCGGTCAGGTAGAAGGTGACCGACCCGTGCTCCAGCACCGAGAGGTGGCCGACCTCCATGATGTGCCGCAGGTAGCCCTCGTTGGTGGCCGTGGCCGGGTTCGGCTTGTGCCACGACTGGTAGCAGGCCCGGCCGGCGAACTCCGCGAGCGCCTGGCCGCCGTCCGCGTCGGTGGACCAGTCCACGTCGGCGGGCGGGAAGAACTCGGTCTTGCCGATGAGCTGGACCTTCGGCGGCACGATGTCGGTCACGGTGCGCGGATCCCCTTCTGCCTCGCGGACGAACCCGGATGGTCCCGCCGCGTCCCGGGCGGGCGGCGGCGGTTTCCCGAGCGTATCCGGCGGCCGGGGCGGCGGGATCCGGCCGGGGACCGGCGATGGCGGCACGCCCGGGACCTGCTGACACCATCGTGTCGTTGCGCGACGCCATCCATGACGCCATAGTGGTGTCATGGATCTCAGCCCGTACATCGCACAGCTCCGGGAAGACCTCGGTTCCGCCGCCTCGGCGGGCGACGAGCAGACCCGGCAGACCGCCGCGGCGCTCTCCGCCGCGATCGAACCCGCTGCCCGCCTGGCGATCATGAACGCGCTCTCCGACCTCGCCGCCGAGGTGACCACGCACCTCGACGGGGAAGTCGTCGACCTCCGGCTCGACGGCCGGGACGTCCGCGTCGTCGTCAGCGGTGGTGGCGGCGCCCCGCGCGCCGCGGCCGCCGAGGAGGAACGACCACCACCTCCGCCGCCCGGCGCCGACGGCGGCGACATCAGCCGCATCACGCTGCGACTGCTCGACGAGATCAAGTCGCAGGCCGAGCAGGCCGCCTCCACCCAGGGCGTCTCGCTGAACACGTGGGTCGCGCAGGCGGTGCAGGGCGCGCTGCACGGCGGCAGGCCGCGCGGACCGTGGGACCACCACCGCCCGGGTCGGGGACCCGGTGGCTGGGGACCGCCCGGGGCGGGCCGCTGGCGCCCCGACGGACCCGACGACGGTCCCGGGTCGCGGCTGCACGGCTGGGTGCACGGCTGAGCGCGGGAAGGCGGTGGTGGTGATGAACGGCAACGGCGCGGACGAGCAGGACCCCCGGGACGCCGAGGAATCGGCCGGCCTGGTGCGCACGCAGGACTTCGACACGGCGGCACCCATCGAGGTGGACATCGGCAACAGCCTCGGCTCGATCACGGTCGAGCTGAGCACCACGGCGGTCACGCACGTCGAGGTCCGCCACGATTCGGCCCCGGGTGGTGGCGATTGGCGCAGCGGGCTCACCGGGCTGCTCAGCTGGGTCAGCGAGCAGTTCGGGGAGGCGGCGACGCGCGGCGGCACCGGCGACCGCGGCACCGGTGACCGCGGTCCCGGCGAGCGCGGCCCGGGCGAGCGGCCCTTTGGCCGCTCCGGGCCTCGCGAACCGGTGGCCGAGGCGGTGCGGCAGACCCGCATCGACCTCACCGGCAACAGGTTGGCGGTGCGCACCCCCACCACGGTGCCGCTGCGCGCCGTACCGCTGTCCGTGCTGGTCCGGGCGCCCGAGGATTCCCAGCTCGCGATCCGCGCGGGCGCCGGGGAAGTGCGGGTGACCGGGCCGGCGGGCCGGGTGCACGTGCAGTCCGGCGGTGGCGCGGTGTCGGTCGAGCGGGCCGGTGGCAGCACCGTCGCCCGCACCGGTTCCGGTGCGCTGCACCTCGGCGAGATGGCCGGTGGGGTGCAGGCGCGCAGCGGCAGCGGGGACGTGGAGATCGCCGCGGTGCGCTCCGCATCCTCGGTGGTCACCGGCAGCGGCGCGGTGTGGCTGGGCACCGTGGACTCGGACGTGCTGGTGCGCTCCGGCAGCGGGGACGTCGGCATCGCCGAGGCCCGCTCCGGTCAGGTCGAGCTGATCACCGGTTCCGGAGAGCTGCGGATCGCCCTCCCGCGGGGCACCGATGCGGAGGTCGACCTGACCTCCAGCACCGGCACCGTGGACAGCGAACTCGACGTGTCCGGGCAACCGACCGCGCAGGAACCGGCGCTGCGGATCTTCGGGCGCACCGGCAGCGGCGACGCCCTGCTCACCTCCGCGGTGTGAGCGCGCGCAACGCCTCGACGAGGTGGGCGTCACCGCGCGAGCCGACCTCCACCCCGTCCAGACCCAGCCAGTCGGCCATCTCGGTGAGCGCATCCGCGAGTTCCGGAACAGCCGCACCGAGGTCGTGACCGGGCTCGGCGAAGGCCCCCGGAACCCGGAGGACCTTCGCCGCCCGGTCGGCCTTCAGATCCACGCGACCGACGAGCTCACCGTCGAGGAGGAAGGGGAACACGTAGTAGCCGTACTGCCGCTTCGGTTCCGGCACGTAGATCTCGATGCGGTAGCGGAAGCCGAACAACCGCTCCGCGCGGGAGCGCTCCCAGACCAGCGGATCGAACGGGCACAGCAGGGCTCGGCCGCGGACCGCGCGCGGGGTGCGGGCGTCGCGGTGCAGGTACGCCTGCTTGGTCCAGCCCTCGACGGCGACCGGCTCCAGCTCACCGCTTTCGACGAGCTCGGCGACGGCCTGCCTGGACTGCTGCGGACTCAGCCGGTAGTAGTCGCGCAGATCGGTCTCGGTGGCCACCCCGTGGGCTTCGGCGGAGCGGCGCACCAGTTCGCGGACCGCGTCCTCGACCGCCGGGTCCTGGGCCAGCACCTCGGGCGGCAGCACCCGCTCCGGCAGGTCGTAGAGCCGTTCGAAGCCCTTGCGGGTGCCGGTGGTGAGCTCGCCCATCGCGAACAGCAGCTCGCACACCCGCTTGGTGTCGGTGCGGTTCCACCACGGCCCGCGACCCTGCCGGACTCCGCCGCCGAGCTCGCGTTCCAAGGTGCCCGCGCCCACCGGGCCGAGGTCCTTCACCGCGGCGAGCACGTCGTCGACGAGCCCGGGCGCCGTCTCCAGCAGTTCCCGGGAACGACTGCGCCAGGCACCGCCGTGCTCCCGCATCCGCCAGCGCAGCAGCGGCCAGTCCCGCACCGGGATCAGCGAGGCTTCGTGCGCCCAGTACTCGACGAGCAACCGGGGTTTCGCGGCGGTCGGCGCCCAGGCCGCGTCGTCCACGAGCCGGGCCGGGTAGGAGCCGAGTCGGCTGAACAGCGGCATGTAGTGCGCGCGCACCGCGACGTTCACCGAGTCGAGCTGCAACAGCTTGGTGCGCCCCAGCGCCCGGTTCAGGTGCTGGCGGGTGGGTCGTCCGGTGGGGCGGCTGTCGGCGAACCCCTGCGCGGCCAACGCGGTGCGCCGGGCCGCCGCGGTGCTCATGGTCTGCATCCGCCGCATGCTGCCATCCCGCACCGACACGCCCGCTCGCGCCGACACGCCGGTTCGCATAGGCGGAGCCAGCTGCACCGGCGGACCAACCGAAACCTCCAACCGGCCCCACCCGCTTCGCCGGCCAGCTTCGCCGGCCCCACCCGCTTCGCCCGCCCAGCCCGCTTCGCCGGCCCGGGCCACCCGACCGCCCCGCCTCGGGCGCTAGGTTGGCGCGCATGGCCGATGCCGAGGTGCGGGCTGCGACGCCCGCCGATGCCCCCGAGATCGCCCGAGTGCAGCTCTCGACCTGGCGCAGCGCCTACGCGGACCTGCTGCCAGCGGAAGTGCTGGCGGGCTTGGACGAGGCGGAGACGACGCGGCAGTGGACCGAGGCGGTCGCCGGTGGTCCGGTGGCGGTGCTGGTCGCCACCGAAGGCGACCACCTGGTCGGTTTCTGCGCGGCGGGCGCCGCTCCCGAGCAGGAGGCCGCGGCGGCGGACGGCGCGGTGCCGCCGGACCTCGCCGAGGTGGCGTGGGTGAGCACGCTGTTGGTGGAGCCGCGGTGGGGACGTCGCGGCCACGGCGGCCGGTTGCTGGCGACGATGGCGCAACGCCTCGCCGACGGTGGCGCGGCCCGCGGCATCAGCTGGGTGCCGGAGGCCGATTCGGTGTCGCTGGCGTTCTTCGAGCACGCGGGCTGGTTGCCGGACGGCACGGTCCGCACCTTGGACGCGGGCGGCCGACCGATGCGCGAGCTGCGCCTGACCGGCCCGCTGGACCTGGACCTGCACTGACGCCACCGAGCGGCCAGCCCGCCGAGACCGGGCCCTCCGCCGTGCTCGACCGCCGAGGCAGATCCCCGAGCGGACCGGGCCGGTAGGCCGTTCACCTGCTCCGACCGTGCGGGATGCGGCGGGCCGCCACCCGCCGCGCAGCGCGGGCCGAGTTCGGCGTCAGCACCCCGTCACGCATTGCTAGCCTGTGGCGGACCGCACTCCGACGCCCGGGTGGACCTGTGCTGACCTCGATCTGCTTGATCGCGACCGCTTTCGGCATGGCGGTGGCCTCCGCACTCCTCCCCGTGATCAGCGTGGAGATCTTCGTGATCGGCCTGGTCGTGAAGAGCCCCGAAGTCCCGTGGTGGCTGCTGGCGCTGGTGGTGACGATCGGCCAGATCGGCGGCAAGTTGCTGTACTTCTACGCGGCGCGCGACGTGATCCGGCTGCCGCGGTTCCTGCAGCGCAAGAGCGAGCCGGGCGAGCCCCGCGGCCGGTGGGCGGCGTGGCTGGAGCGGTTCCGCCTCGGCTGCCAGCACCGTCCGATGTGGACGGGCGGGGTGCTGCTGCTGAGCGCGGTGGCGAGCCTGCCCCCGTTCCTCGCGACCTGCGTGGCCGCCGGCTGGGCGCGGGTGCCGCTGAGCACCTTCCTGGTGACCGGCCTGGTGGGGCGCTTCGTCCGGTTCGCGGCGCTGGCGGTCGCACCAGGAGCGATGATCGCCTGGTTGTGAGCGTGCGGACGCCGCCGCACGCGGTCCACGTCCGGTGCGACGGCGCCCGCTGCTCGTGAACAGCACGGATCGGCGCTCATGTCGATCAGGGCAGCGGCAGGAGCTTCCCGGGCACGTCGGCGAGCGAATCGAGCAGGCCCAGCACCGGAACGCCCAGCGGCGCGAACGTCCAGATGTTGTTCAGGTCGCCGGTGTCGGGCTCGTCGACGATGACGACGCCGCCCGGGTCGGGGGCGGCCTGCGGTGCGGCGATGGCGGCGGTGGCGGAACCGAGCAGGGCGGTCCCGGCGAGCGCGGTGGCGGCCAGGCCGCGGCGCACAGCGGTGTTCATCAGCGGTGTTCCTCTCCGATCGGGCAGCTGGCGGTGGGTCAGCTGAGGGCGTCGAGCAGGCCGACGACGGGGTTGAGCGCGGCGGTGGGCAGGCCGACGGTGGGGCTCAGCAGCCCGCCCGCGTCGACGCCGGGGATCACCCAGATCGACGGCGGGTCGGCCTGCGCGACTCCGGCGCCGAGCCCGAGCAGGGCGAGGCTGGTGACGGTCGCGGCCGTCAGCCTGGCGAGGCTCTTCGACATGGTGCTTCTCCTCGTTTCTCTCCATCCCGCCCGAACCGGCGGGAAGTCGGACGCCCCACGGCGGCTCGCCACCGCGCGGGCGGTTCAGCAGACCGAGTCGGTGGGCTTCGGATTGCCCAGCCCGAACAGCGGCCGCAGCAGCAGTCCCGCGTAGGTCCCGATGATGGCGACGACGCCCCACAGCCAGCCGTGCAGGCTGAACGAGGCGATGCCGGAGAAGTAGGCGCCGATGTTGCAGCCACCGGCGAGCCGGGCGCCGAGTCCCATCAGGATCCCGCCGAGCACGGCGCCGACGGCGAGCCGCCACGGGATGCGGCGGTGCAGCACGAACGCGCCGGCCGCGGCGGAGGCCACCAGGGCGCCGATCATGATGCCGAAGTCCATCACCGAGATCTTGTCGGCGAGCACGGACGCGTCGAGCTTCGCGGCGTTCTCCGGCACCGTCCAGAACGGCGCACCGGAGATGTCGACGCCGATCCAGCCGAGGAACTTCGCGCCCCACAGGCCGAACGCGGACGTGATGCCCCACGGTCCGCCGGAGATGAACAGGGTCAGCGCGTTCAGCCCGGCGAGCAGCAGCGCGCCGGCCCACAGCGGCCACGAGCCCCGCAGCACGCGCAGCAGGCCCTGCGCGGTGGGCGGCGCTTCGATCGGCGGCGGGGTGCGGCGGCGTTCGACGAGCAGCGAGACGCCGACGACCACTCCGATGATGAGCAGCGAGATCAGCAACGCCCCCGGGTAGCCGAGCGGGGTGTCCGCGAAGGACACGGTCGGCCCGGTCTTCTGCAGCGCGCTGATCCACGGGGTGAGGAAGGCGCTGAGCACGGACCCGGCGATGAACCCGCCGAGGGTGTAGAGGATCGCGGTCTGCCCGCTGCCGACGGCGAACAGGGTGCCGGAGGCGCAGGAGCCGCCGACCTGCATGCCGACGCCGAACAGGAACGAGCCGAGGACCACGCCCAGCCCGGCGGGCGCCACGGTCCCTTCCGGGGTGCCGGAGAGCCCGGCGCCGGTGCCGAGGATGACGGCGAACAGCACGCACGCGACGGCCAGCATCAGCATGTGCGCGCGCAGTGCACGCCCTTGCCCGACGGCGACGAGCTGCCGCCAGGCGGAGGTGAACCCGAACCGGGAGTGGAACAGCACGCCGCCGAGCGCGAGGCCGACGACGTAGAGCACGGCGAGCTTCCAGCCGGCCGCGCTGGCGACGGCGAGGCCGACGACGGCGGCGAGCAGGACGCCGATGGTGACGACGCCGGGGCGTGCGGGTGGTGCCTGCGGCGCGGGTGGCGCCGGTGTTCTGGGTGCTTCAGCGGTGTCCACTGCGGACATGTCGTTGCTCCTCGTTTCGGGGGCCGGTGGCGGTATCAGGGGGCCAGCGGCCCGGAGACCGCGACCACGGTGCCATGCGGAACCCACTGACCGGCGGGTTCGGAACCGTGCATTCCGCCACGCATGCCGGGCATGTCCATCTGCATCGCGTCGACCTGGGCGGAGGCGTAGATCACGACGGGGTCGTGCGCGCGTTGCCCGCGGGCGGCGAGCCAGGTGTGGAATCCGGCGACGGACGGCGGTTCGCCACCGAACGACGTGGACAGCGCCATGCCGTATTCCAGCGAGCGGTATTCGCGGGGGTCGAAGCGCAGCGGCACCGCGGAGCTGGCGATGCCGGTGGTGACGGGGCTGTGCAGCAGCCAGGGCGCGAGGTGCACGCCGTAGGCGTAGGTGGGCGCGGTGTGCTGGGTCGCCGCGACGGTGTCGAGGCGCCGGGCCGCGTCGGTCCAGCTGCCGACGAGGACGAGCGCGTTGTCGGGGGCCGGGCGGTCGCCGACGGGGATCCGGGCTTGCCGGGCGGCGTCGCGGACGACGTCGGCGGCGGCGCGAGATCGGGGCGAGTCGTCGCCGAGGACGGTGATGCCGGGCGCCCCGTTGCGCTGGACGTAGCCGACGAGGGTGCGCAGCGCGGCGGCGTCCTGCTCGGACAGCGAGTCGGCGGGGCACCCGTCGAGCGGGACGCGCTGCCCGGCGACGAGGGCGGCGAGCGCGGTGCTGGCGCATTCCGGCCCGTCGCCGGAGGTGGCGGCAGGCAGTCCGGGGCCGCTGCCGGTGTCGATTTCGACGTCACCGGTGGTGGCACCGGGGCCGTGGACCTCCAGTTCGCCGCGCCCGGCGGGCAGGTCCACTTCGGCCCAGGTGCCGGAGGTGCCAGGGCGCGCGACGGCGCGCACCGGGCCGCCGCCCGCGTCGACGGTGAACTCGTCGCCCGCGCTCTCCGGCAGGTGCACGAGGTTCTTGCCGGGCCGGTGCGGGGTGACGAGCACCGGCACGTCCTGGTCGCCGACGGCGGCGTGCGCGAGTCGCGGCACTCCCGGCAGCGGGAGTTCCCCGGGCGCCGGGATGCCGGGCAGCACGGTCCAGGCGACGAAGGCGGCGGCGACGGCGACCGCCCCGATCCGGTAGGTCCGCCACGGGTCGCCGCGGCGCAGCAGCACCACGACGACGCCGGCGGCGATCGCGGACGCCGTGATCAGCAGCAGCACGGCGCCGAGCGCGCCGAGCAGCCGCCGGTCGGCGATGCCGGTGAGCAGGAGTTGCGCCGCGGCGGCCGCGAGCAGCACCACGGCGAGCACGATCGCCAGCGGCCGCAGCCGCAGTCCGCCTTCGGGGCGCCGCTCGGCGGGCAGGGTGAGCGCGAACCCGGCGAGCCCGAGCCAGGTGACGGCGGTGGCGGTGACGAGGGTGGTGACGAGGAATTCCGCGGGCGAGTGCCCGAGCGCGCTCTCCACGACGACGAGCGCGGTGAGCGCGAATCCGAGGTAGGCGGCGGGCGTGGGCGCGCGCAGCGCGACCGGCAGCGCCAGCAGCAGCACCGCGTGCACGACGGCGACGGGGACGTTGATGTCGAGCAGCGGGATCGACAGCAGCGCGGCGACCGCGCCCACCCCGGCGGCGGCCCACGCGGCGCCGGTGGTGGCGCGGCCGGTGCCGCGCACGGCGGGGCGCAGCAGCCCGAGCCCGGCGGCGGTGGTCACTTCAGGTCTTCGTCGGCGACGACGAACAGTTCGGAGTGCGGTTTCGCGTTGCCGAACGGCCCGTGCGGCCAGCGTTCCCGGTTGAAGTTGATCCCGGTCTCCCCGGTCACCTCGTCCTTGAAGGACTCGTCGACGCTGACCTTCCCGTCGGGCGCGAGGTCGACCATGTTGACCTTGTGGTCGCCGTCGAGCCCGGAGCGGGCGACGAAGTAGTTGGACACCGCGAGCCTGCTGGGCTGCTTGGTCTCCTCGTACCGCCCGTCGGCACCTTCGGTGAAGTTGTCGTAGGCGCCCCAGTGCGGTCCCGCGCCCGGCTGACCGGGGTTGATGGGTGTCGCGCCGGCCAGCGTCGGGCAGTCCTGCCCGCCGCCGTTCTCGGCCTTCTCGACGGTGTCGATGGTGCACTGGAAGTCGTTCCCGGCCGCGACGATCTTGGAGATGTCGAGGGTGTAGACACCGCCGGTGGAGCCGGGGTCGTCAGGGCCGAGCGCGCCCTTCTGCCGCCCCTGCACCGCGCGGTACAGGAACCTGTCGTCGGGGCTGGTCTGGATCCAGCCGCCGTTGGAGCTGCCGCCGCGGGCGTCGTTGTTGGCCGGGTCGATGGCCTTGAGCGCCTGTCCGTCGTCGAAGACCTGCGTCCAGCGCGGCGCGGGTGCGGTGATGTCCGGCGTGTAGAACACCGCACCGCCCTGCATGGTCTCGGCGAACGCCCCCTTGTGGCCGGGCAGGTTGGTGACGGTCGTCTCCATCACGGCGCGGCTCTCGGAGTGCAGCGGGTCGGCCGGGTCGGCGCGCGGCCCGTCCGGCAGGTAGGACACGGCCCGCAGCTTGGGGTGGTTGCGGTCGGAGATGTCCCAGGTGCGCACGGTCGGCCGGCGCAGGTACGGCGACGGCTGCTTGACCGGGTCGAGGATGATGTTGCGCGGTTCCGCGTAGTCACTGGTGACCAGCGTGTTCAGGTCCTCGCGGGCTTGGATGCCGTGCGGGTTGGCGCAGGTGGGCTTGCCGAGCTGCGGCAGGTTGTCGCACAGCTTCGGGTTGTCGCCCTGCGGGGTCGCCGCGGGCGATTGGGACAGCACCTTGCCGTTCGGGTCGAACCGGACGACCTCGCCGGGGCTGCCCGCGAACCCGTTGCCGACGTGCACGGATCCGTCGTCGTACCGGTACGGGCCGGGGACGACGGGACCACCCATGTAGGTCCCGTAGGAGGTGCCGTCGGACAGCGTCCAGTACGCGTCGGGGACGGATCCGCCGAGGGTCTGGGTCGGCAGGCTGACGCCCTTGAGCTCCAGGTTCGGCAGCTTCGTGACGTCGAACGCGTAGGTGGCGCCGAGGAACAGCGCACCGGCGAAGATGGTGTCGCCCTTGTGCCACACGTACTGCATGTGGTGCGGCTCGTTCTCCACCAGCGGGCCGACGGTGGCGGTGTTGACGACTTCGCCGTAGGTCTCGGAGCCCTTGGTGGCGTCGATGACGGCGAGGAAGTCCGGTCCGGGCAGGGCGTCCCGCACCTTGCCGAGGCCGTCGCCGAGCGACCCGGGCAGGCCCTTGACGTCCTTGACCGCGGTGTCGGCGATGTTCTCGTCACCGGCCCACACCAGCAGCCATTCCTTGCGCTTGCCGTCGGCGGCCTTCGTGGCGGTCTTGCTGACGACGTGGTTGGTGACGGTGTAGTTCTTGCCGTCGGCTCCGGGCACCTGCTGCGTGGTGACCTGCACGTCGGCGTAGGCGTCGGTGCCACCGACGGGCAGCGTGACGGCGCCGACCGCGAGCAGCGCGGCGGCCGCTCCGGTCAGTCCTTTCCGCCATGCGCGCGAGGGGGTTCTCATCTTCTCTCCGGTCTCCATCTCGGTTCCACCAAGGTCTCGGCAACCGTTTCTTCTCGGACGGGTGGTTGTGGATTCGGACACACGTGTCCCCAAAATCGGTTTGCCGAATTCGGACCGAAACCGATTCAGGGCACACCTGGTCTCCGGAATTCACCGGAGTCAGGCAGGCGGCATCGCCCGCGGTTGGGGAGGAATGGTTTTCGGGGGAATTCTTCAACCCCGAGGGCTATCGCCCCGGCCGGGCACGAACCACCAGCGACGACTGGAACCGCTGCTCAGCGGGCCTGCTGCTGGGTCGGCACGTTCGCAGAACACGCCATTCGCGATTTCTTCGCGCGGGCGCGGCGGCCGATCAGCGACTACTACAGAGGGCGCTGGACTGGTGCTGCAAATCCACGTGCAAGCGGACCACCAGAGAGGCGAACCTGGACATGCGCTAGATCATGCGGCGCAACTGTACGCGATGTCAACTAAGCGCCCAAACCGTGAGATCCACGCGGTTCGGACCTGCGGAATTCAACGTCGGCGGGCGACGATCACCCGGAAGCAGGTACCGCGGGTGGACCGGACGCTCTACCGTTCCGCGTCCGCTTCCCCGCGCTGCAGCTCGATCGCCCGGCGCATCGCCTTGCGCCCCCGGTTCCGGTCGCCCGCCAGGTCGTAGGCCTGCGCCACGGCGAACCAGCACCGCCAATCGCCGGGAGAGCGCTCCAATTCGGCCTGCTTCTCGTCGAACCAGGCGTCGGCCGCCGCCCGCGCGACGCGTCCGGACGGGCGGCGCGGCAGGTGCGAGACGTCCGGCAGCGCACCTTCGTCGTGCAGCAGCCGCGCGAGCCGCTCGGTGCTGGCGCCGAAGCGCAGCTGGTCCACCACCAGCAGCACGCCCAGCACCGGCAGCACGAAGATCGCCAACCCGAGCACCACGAACACCGGGCGGCCCGTGACGATCATCGTGATCGCGCGGCCACCCATCAGCACCAGGTACACCAGCAGCACCGCGGCCAGCACGAACGCCGCGGTGCGCGGCCCGAGCCCGCGCCGCCGCTCACCCTCGGACATTCACAGCCCCAGCACGGATTCGAGGCCCACGGTCAGCCCCGGCCGCCCGCCGACCTCGCGGACCGCCAGCAGCACGCCGGGCATGAACGAGCGCCGGTCGTACGAGTCGTGCCGGATGGTCAGCGTCTCCCCTTCGGTGCCGAACAGCACCTCCTGGTGGGCGACGAGCCCGGCCATCCGGATCGAGTGCACCGGGACGCCGTCGACCTTCGCGCCGCGCGCCCCGTCGAGCTCCTTGGTGGTGGCGTCCGGTGCCGGGTCCAGCTCCGCCGACTCGCGGGCCCGCGCGACGACCTCGGCGGTGCGCGCCGCGGTCCCGGACGGGGCGTCGGCCTTCTTCGGGTGGTGCAGCTCGACGATCTCCACCGATTCGAAGAACCGGGCGGCGACCTCCGCGAACTTCATCGACAGCACCGCGCCCAGCGCGAAGTTCGGCGCCACCAGCACCCCCACCTGCGGGTGCTCGGCGAGCAGCGAGCCGATGTTCTCCAGCTCCGCGGTGCCGAGCCCGCTGGTGCCGACGACGACGTGGATGCCGTTCTCCACGCAGAACCGCACGTTCGCCAGCACCGAGTCGGGGTGGGTGAGGTCCACCGCGACCTGCGCACCGGAGTCGACGAGCTGCTGCAGCGGGTCTTCCCGGTTGATCGAGGCGACCAGTTCGGTGCCGGGGTCCTCGCCGACGGCGCGCACCGCCTCGGAGCCCATCCGGCCGCGCGCACCGAGCACGCCGACCCGCACCGGGGATGCGACGGGGGTTTCCAGGGAAGTCACGAACGTGCCGCCTTTCTGGTGTGCTCCGGCCGGCGAACGGATTCCGGCAGTTGCTCGACGTTCTCGTACGGCCCGACGACGACCGTGGTCAGCGGGCGGCGCAGCAGGTCCGCGGCGAGTTCCGCCACGTCCTCGGCGGTGACCGCCTCGATCCGGGCCAGGGTGTCCTCGACGCTGAGGTGCCGCCCGTAGTTCAGCTCGCTCTTGCCGATGCGGCTCATCCGGGACGCGGTGTCCTCCAGGCCGAGCACCAGCCCGCCGCGCAGCTGGCCGCGCCCGCGCGCGACCTCGTCGGCGCTGAGCCCGTCGGCGGCGACCGATTCGAGCACGTCGCGGATCACGGTGGTCACCTCGCCGAGCCGGTCCGGCTGGCAGCCCGCGTACACCGAGAAGGTGCCCGCGTCGGCGTAGGCGGTCACCGCCGAGTAGACGGAGTAGGCGAGGCCGCGCTGCTCGCGCACCTCCTGGAACAGCCGGGAGCTCATGCCCCCGCCGAGCGCGGCGTTGAGCACGCCGAGCACGAACCGGCGGTCGTCGTGCCGGTGCAGCGCGCGGCAGCCCAGCAGCAGGTGCGCCTGTTCGGTGTCGTCGTGCTCCAGCACCAGCGGCTGCTGCTTGGGCAGCCGGGTGCGGCCGGTGCGCGGCGGCGCGGGCGCGTCCTCGCCCTGCAACCGGTCCCCGACGGCCTTGCGCAGCAGCCGCAGCACCTTGCCGTGCTCCACGTTGCCGGCGACCGCGATCACCATCTTCGGCAGCGCGTAGCTGCGGCGGTAGAAGCCGTGCACCCGGCCGCGGGTCATCTCGGTGATGGACTCCTCGGTGCCCAGCACCGAGCGGCCCAGCGGGTGGTCGCCGAGCACCGCTTCGGCGAACAGCTCGTGCAGCAGGTCTTCGGGGTCGTCGTCGCGCATCGCGATCTCCTCGAGCACGACGCTGCGTTCCACTTCGACGTCGGCGGCGGCGTTGACCGCGTCGAACACGACGTCGCAGAGCATGTCCACGGCCAGCGGCAGGTCCTCGTCGAGGACGTGCGCGTAGTAGCAGGTGTGCTCCTTGGAGGTGAACGCGTTAAGCTCGCCGCCCACCGCGTCGATCTCCTGGGCGATGTCCACGGCGGTGCGCCGGGCGGTGCCCTTGAACAGCAGGTGTTCCAGGTAGTGCGCGGCCCCCGCCTGCGGCCGGGTCTCGTCGCGCGAACCGACGCCGACCCAGATGCCGACGGAGGCGGAGCGGACGCCGGGGATCTCCTCGGTCACCACTCGCAGGCCGCCGGGCAGCACGGTGCGCCGCACCGATTCGGCTCCGCTGGTCGCCAGCACCCGGGTGGTTCCGGGCCGCTGGAGATGTCCCGCACGTGTCTGGTTCTGCTTCATCGTCCCCGGGTCTCGTCGCCGTTCGCCCTGCCACACGATACGGCCCGCCCCGGACGTGCTGTCCGGGGCGGGCCGCTTCGCTGCCGATGATCGGGCGGACCCGATCTCATCGCGTCAGGAGATCACTCGGCGGGGGCTTCCGCCGGAGCCTCGACGTCGGCTTGCTCGCCGGCGGGGGCCTTGTCGGCCTCCTCGTCGACGACGATCAGGCTGATCTTGCCGCGGTTGTCGATGTCGGCGATCTCGACGCGCAGCTTGTCGCCGACGTTGACGACGTCCTCGACCTTGCCGATGCGCTTGCCCTGACCCAGCTTGGAGATGTGCACCAGGCCGTCCTTGCCCGGCAGCAGCGAGACGAACGCGCCGAACGCCGCGGTCTTGACCACGGTGCCCAGGAAGCGCTCGCCGACCTTCGGCAGCTGCGGGTTCGCGATGGCGTTGATCTTGTCGATCGCGGCCTCCGCGGACGGGCCGTCGGCGGCACCGACGTAGATGGTGCCGTCGTCCTCGATGGTGATCTCGGCGCCGGTCTCCTCGGTGATCGAGTTGATCATCTTGCCCTTCGGCCCGATGACCTCGCCGATCTTGTCGACCGGGATGGACACGGAGGTGACGCGCGGGGCGTGCGGGCTCATCTCGTCCGGGGTGCCGATGGCCTCGGCCATGACCTCCAGGATGGTGAACCGGGCGTCCTTGGCCTGGCCCAGCGCCTGCGCCAGCACCTCGGACGGGATGCCGTCCAGCTTGGTGTCCAGCTGCAGCGCGGTCACGAACTCCTTGGTGCCCGCGACCTTGAAGTCCATGTCGCCGAACGCGTCCTCGGCACCGAGGATGTCGGTCAGCGCCACGTAGTGCGTCTTGCCGTCGACCTCGTCGGAGACCAGGCCCATCGCGATGCCCGCGACCGGCGCCTTCAGCGGCACACCGGCGTTGAGCAGCGACAGCGTCGAGGCGCAGACCGAGCCCATCGAGGTGGAACCGTTGGAGCCCAGCGCCTCGGAGACCTGCCGCAGCGCGTAGGGGAACTCCTCGCGCGTGGGCAGCACCGGCAGCAGCGCCCGCTCGGCCAACGCGCCGTGGCCGATCTCGCGGCGCTTCGGGCTGCCGACCCGACCGGTCTCACCGGTGGAGAACGGCGGGAAGTTGTAGTGGTGCATGTACCGCTTGCTGGTCTCCGGACCGAGCGAGTCGATCGTCTGCTCCAGCCGCAGCATGTTCAGCGTGGACACGCCCATGATCTGGGTCTCGCCGCGCTCGAACAGGGCCGAGCCGTGCGCCCGCGGCACCACGCCGACCTCGGCGGAGAGGCTGCGGATGTCGGTGAGGCCGCGACCGTCGATGCGGACCTTCTCGGTGATGATCCGCTGGCGGACCAGCTTCTTCGTCAGCGAGCGGAACGCCGCGCCGATCTCCTTCTCGCGACCGGCGAAGGGCTGCCCCTCCTCGATGCCGACCTTCTCCAGCGCGACCTGCTTGATCTCGTCGAGCCGGTTCTCGCGCTCCTGCTTGCCCGCGATGGACAGCGCCTGCGCCAGGTCGGCGGAGACGGCGCCCTCGACGGCGCTGTAGGCGTCGTCCTGGTAGGCGGGGAACAGCGGGTACTCGGCGGTCGCCTTGCCCGCGGCCTGGGCCAGCGCCTGCTGGGCCTGGCACAGCGTGCGGATGAACGGCTTCGCGGCCTCCAGGCCGGCGGCGACGACCTCTTCGGTGGGCGCCTGCGCGCCCTGGCCGACCAGGTCGATCGTCTTGTCGGTGGCCTCGGCCTCGACCATCATGATCGCGACGTCGTCACCGACGATGCGACCGGCGACGACCATGTCGAACACCGCGCGCTCGAGCTGCTCGTAGGTGGGGAAGGCCACCCACTGCCCGTCGATCAGCGCCATCCGGGTGCCGCCGACCGGGCCGGAGAACGGCAGGCCGGACAGCTGGGTGGAGGCGGACGCGCCGTTGATGGCGAGCACGTCGTACGGGTCCTTCGGGTCCAGGCTCATCACCGTGACCACGACCTGGATCTCGTTGCGCAGGCCGTCCACGAAGGACGGGCGCAGCGGCCGGTCGATCAACCGGCAGGTCAGGATCGCGTCGGTGGAGGGACGACCCTCGCGGCGGAAGAACGAGCCGGGGATGCGGCCCGCGGCGTACATCCGCTCCTCGACGTCCACCGTCAGCGGGAAGAAGTCGAGGTTGTCCTTGGGGTGCTTCGAGGCCGTGGTGGCCGACAGCAGCATCGTGTCGTCGTCCAGGTAGGCGACGACGCTGCCCGCGGCCTGCTTGGCCAGCCGACCGGTCTCGAACCGGACCTCGCGGGTGCCGAAGGCACCGTTGTCCAGCACCGCGGTCGCTTCGTAGACGCCTTCGTCGACGTTGTGGGCCTGTGTCAAGTGGAACTCCTAGTTTCAGGGGTCCACGGTCGTGCGGGGGAATCTTTCCGACGAGGCCGGTCATCGATCGAAGCCACCGGGCGGGATGCGCCCGGGGGCCACTACCGAGGACCGGCGGATGATGACCCGCCGTGGGCGTGGACCCGGATCGTGCGTGCGCGAGCCTGGTGGCCCGCCTTCGTGCATTCGGTTGTGCATCGGGGGAGCGCTCCACTGTGGAACGCTCCCCCGACGTAGGTCAACGACGCAGACCGAGCCGCTGGATCAGCGAGCGGTAGCGCTCGATGTCGACCTTGGTCAGGTAGTTCAGCAGCCGGCGGCGGCGACCGACCATCAGCAGCAGGCCACGACGCGAGTGGTGGTCGTGCTTGTGCTGCTTGAGGTGCTCGGTCAGGCCCGAGATCCGGTTGGTCAGCAGGGCCACCTGGGCCTCCGCCGAACCGGTGTCGGACTCGTGCAGACCGTAGTCGGCGAGGATCTGCTTCTTCTGCTCAGTGGACAGCGCCACGACTGACTCTCCTTGTTTCGCGTGCCGTGTCAAGTGCTGCTGGTGCGCCGGTCTCGAACTCGGAGCCGGGACGGGCACCGGGTGCGGAACGCACCGGACACGACTCACGGCCATCGCCACGTCGCGCGCCCCGGGCGGTCCACACCGGAGATCGCCGTCCCGATCCCGGACGCGACCTGGGGTCCAGGTCGCCGGGAGCTCCCCGAGCTCCGCCCCCAGTCCCGAGCTCGCGCGGCCGCCGGAGCGGCTCCGCCGGTCGGACGCCCCGGGCCGGTGTCTCCACTGGCGCGGGCTGGTCACGGGCACGCTGGTCGCGTGCACGCCGGGTATCGGCACACCGGATTCGGCCGCCACGGACTACAGCCGGATCCGCGGTCAGGATATCAGGGGCCGAACGGTCCACCCTGGTCCCCTGCCGCCCGGCGTGGCACCGGGACCACGTGCAGCACGCGGTGCTCCGAACCGGCCGGCCCCGGGTCGCTGCGCACCAGCTCGACCTCGGCGGCGGCCCACCAGGGGCCCGCGTACCCGCTGAGCGGCCCGATCAGCCGCGCCGGGTCCGGCAGGCCCGCGTTCCACCGAGCCACGGTGAGGTGCGCCCGGAACCCGCCGGGATCCCCGCCCGCGATCCGCACCAGCTCGTGCAGCCCGCGCGTGTCGGCGTCGGTGGCGGTCTCGACGCCGATCCACAGCACCCCGCGGAAGGTGCCCGCACCGGCCAGCCGCAGTCGCGGCGCCGGGCCGGCCGCGGGCACCCGGCGGTCGAGCTCGGCCGCGAGCGGCGCCGGGTCGGTGGGGCCGTGGAAGCACAACGTCAGGTGCCACTGCGCGGGATCCGTCCGGCGGAACCGCCGCAACCGCTGGTCGTGCGGGATCTCGCCGAGCGCGGCGGCGAGGTGCTCGACCGCGGCGGGCGGCGGCCGCACCGCGGTGAACAACCGCGGCGGCGCGCTCCCGCTCATCCGCCCGCCCCGCCGGTCCGGGGCCGCCGGGTCAGGCCGGTTCGCCGTTGGCGGCCCGGCGTAGCAGGCCCGCCAGCTCCGGGTAGCGGCCGTCGATCAGCGCGGCCGCTGCCTCCAGCTCGCTCGGCTTCGCCGCACCCCGCAGCACCGGCCACGCCGCCTCCTCACCGTTCGCCGCCCGCACCGGCAGCGTGTCCCGGCCCACCGACGGCCGGGAGTCGCGCACGTCCGCCAGCGCTGCCTGGATCGCCTCCGATTCGCCGGCGGCCACGCCCGGCACCAGCACCTTGCGCTCCAGCATCACGAGCCTCGCCAGCACCGACGGGTTCCCGATCTTGGCGCGGCGGGCGCTCATCACCTGGCTGAGCATCGGTGCGCTGATGCCGAGCACCTCGGCGAGCTGGGCCTGCGAGATCCGGAACGCCACCACGAGCCGCCGAACCCGATCGCCCAACGGCTCGCCGTACCACTCGCGCTGCAGCGCCAGATTGCGCTGGACGCTCTTGTGTTCCGCCACCTCAGCTCCCCCGGTGCCACCGTCGATCGCCGCCACCGGAACGTTCCCCGGGGCGACCGGTACTGAATACTGCCAGGCCATCGCGCCGCACCGGACCGGTTCGGCGAATTGCCCCGCCCCCAGCGGGTCGATCAGCCACGAGCACCGAGGATCTCACGGGTGTCCACGACGTCCTGATCCATCTGCTCGATCAGCGCCTCCACCGAGTCGTAGCGCTCCATCCCGCGCAGCCTGCGCACGAAGTCCAGCGCCACGTGCTCCCCGTAGAAGTCGGCGTCCACGTCGAGCACGAACGCCTCCACCGTCCGCTCCGTACCGGAGAACGTCGGGTTGCTGCCGACGGAGACCGCGGCGGGCAGCGTCTCGCCGGGCTCGGCGGACCCGCGGCGCCGGTGGGTGAACCAGCACGCGTACACGCCGTCGGCGGGGACCGCGGAATGCTCCGGGCTGGACAGGTTCGCGGTCGGGAAGCCGAGCTCGCTGCCGCCGCGCCCGGCGCCGCGCACCACGATGCCCTCCAGCCGGTGGTAGCGACCCAGCGCGGACGCCGCCGCCACCACGTCCCCGGCGTCGATGCAGGACCGGATGTAGGTCGAGGAGAACGTCACCGGCGCCTCCGACGGGCCGTCGGCGCGTTCGGTGGTGCCGCTGAGCAGCCGGTCCGACGCCACCTCGAAGCCGAACCGCTCTCCCAGCTGCGCCAGCAGCTCGATGTCACCGGCGGCGCGGTGGCCGAACGTGAAGTTCTCCCCCACCACGACCACGGCCGCGTGCAACCGGTCCACCAGCAGCTCGTGCACGAACTCGTCGGCGGGCATCCGGGACAGCTCCGCGGTGAACGGCAGCACGCAGAACACGTCCACGCCGAGCCGCTCGGCCAGCTCCGCGCGCCGCCGCAACGTGGTCAGCTGCGCGGGATGGCTGCCGGGCCGCACCACCTCCGCCGGGTGCGGGTCGAACGTCATCAGCACGCAGGGGATGCCGCGCTCGCGCGCCGCCCGCACCGCGTGCGTGATCAACTGCTGGTGTCCCTGGTGGATCCCGTCGAAGACGCCGATGGTGACGACGCACCGGCCCCAACCGCCCGGGAGCTGCTCCAAACCGCGCCAACGCTGCACGGCTGGCAAGCCTACTGGTTGCCTCCCGATCGGCCGCTCAGCCCGCCGGGGTCAGCACCAGCACCGGCCGCGCGGTCCGCCCCTGGTCCTGCACCAGCGCGACCGCCCGGCCATCCGGGCCGAACACGCCGCAGGTGCCCGCGACGCCGGTCGCCGGGATCGTCTGGCCGTGCATGAGGGCCCGGACGGTGACCGCGTCGGTGTCGTGCCGCGCGAAGGCGGTGGCGATCGCGCGGTCCAGGTCCATCGACAGGCCCGGCTCGGCCTCCAGCTGCTCCAGGGTTCGGGCCGTCGCCAGGCCGAACGGGCCGACGCGGGTGCGGCGCAGCTCACCGAGGTGGCCGCCGACGCCCAGCCGGGCGCCGAGGTCCCGGGCCAGCGCGCGCACGTAGGTGCCCGAGGAACACTCCACGAGCACGTCCAGCTCGACGAACCGGTCCTCGTCCGGCTCACCGGTGGCTTCGGCCGGTTCGCGCAGCGCCAGCAGGTCGAACCGGGAGACGGTGACCGGTCGCGCGGCCAGTTCCACGTCCTTGCCCTCGCGGGCCAGCTCGTAGGCGCGCTTGCCGTTGACCTTCACCGCGCTCACCGAACTCGGCACCTGCTGGATGTCCCCGGTGAGCTCGGCGATGCCGTCCCGGACGGCCTGCTCGGTCACCCCGGACGGGTCGGTCCGCGACCGCACCTCGCCCTCGGCGTCGTCGGTGCTGGTCGCCGCGCCCAGCCGGATCGTCGCCAGGTACGCCTTGGTGTCCAGCGCCAGGTGCCCGAGCAGCTTCGTGGCCCGTTCCAGGCCGAGCACCAGCACCCCGGTGGCCATCGGATCGAGGGTGCCCGCGTGGCCGACCTTGCGGGTGCCCATGATGCGGCGCACGCGGGACACCACGTCGTGCGAGGTCATGCCGGAGGGCTTGTCCACCACGAGCAGGCCGGGCGGGACGGCGGGACGGTTGCGTGCTGTTCGGGAGTGCTCGGACACGGCTGGCAATCCTCCCCGACCGCGTCCGCGCGTCGCGCAGCGACCCCGCCCAGGCGGCGACGCCGGCTCAGGCCGGGGCGGCCCCGACGACCGCCCACTTCCCCGACCTGGCCCGCAGCAGCAGCGTGATCAGCCGCAGCACCATGAACAGGCTCAGCCCGGTCCAGATCCCGGCGAGCCCCCAGCCGAAGGCCAGCGACAACCAGATCAGCGGCAGGTAGCCGACGGCGGCGCTGAGCATCGTCGCGGTGCGCAAGTAGCGCGCGTCGCCCGCGCCGAGGAACACCCCGTCCAGCGCGAACACCACCCCGGCGACGGGCTGCTGGAGCACGAAGAACCACCACGCGTTCGGCAGCTGCGCGAGCACCGCCGCATCGCTGGTGAACACCCGCGGCAGCACCGCGGCGAGCGCCGCGAACACCAGGCCGAGCAGCACCCCGAACCCGAGCCCGTACCAGCTGACCTGCCGCGCCACGCCCTTCGCGCGCTGCGCCGCACCACCGCCGAGGGCCGCGCCGACCAGCGACTGCGCGGCGATCGCCAGCGAGTCCAGCACCAGCGCCAGGAACGACCACAGCTGCCACACCACCTGGTGCGCGGCGGCGGCGTCCGCGCCGGTGCGGGCGGCGACCGAGGTCGCCGACAGGAAGCACGCCTGGAAGGCGAGGGTGCGCAGCACCAGGTCCCGCCCCATGCCCAGCTGGGCGCGCATCGTCGCCGGATCGGGGCGCATCCCGGCCCGCTCCACCACCAGCGCGCGCAGGAACAGCGCCGCCGCGATGCTCTGACCGATCAGGTTCGCGACCGCCGACCCCTCCAGCCCCCACCCGAGCGGGTACACGAACAGCGGGCACAGCACCGCCGAGGTCCCGTTGCCCGCCAGCACGAACCACAGCGGGCGCCGGGTGTCCTGCACCCCGCGCATCCAGCCGTTGCCCGCCATCGTGATCAGCACCAGCGGCGCGCCGAGCAGCGCGATCCGCAACCAGCTCGCCGCCGCGTCCGCGATGGGGCCTTCCCCGGCGAGCAGCTCGGCGACCGGCACCGCGAACAGCTGCGCCAGCACCAGCAGCAGCACGCCGACGGCGATGCCGAGCCAGGTGGCCTGCACGCCTTCGGCGACGGCGTCCTTGCGGCGACCGGCGCCGTGCAGCCGGGCCGTGCGGGCGGTGGTGCCGTACGACAGGAACGTGAGCTGGCTGGACACCAGGGTGAACAGGGTGCCGCCGAGCGCGAGCCCGGCCAGCGGCACCGCCCCGAGGTGACCGATGACGGCGGTGTCCACCAGCACGTACAGCGGCTCGGCGGCCAGCACGCCCAGCGCGGGCACGGCCAATCCGAGCACCGTCCGCACCGGCACCCGTTCGGCGACCTCGCTCACGACATCCTCCCGGTAAGCTATGAAACCGCATTTCGACCCTGACGCAGGCTAGCGGTGAGGAGCCCGGATGGACAGCGCCGACTACGCGGAGCTGGCGCTGCGGCTCGCGAACGCCGACCTCACCGACCTGGACCGGCTGCGCGCGGCGCTGCACGACGAGCCGTGGTGGTCCGAGCGGGTGCACGAGCAGGACCTGGCGGTGCTGCGCACGGTGGCGGCCGGCCTGCGGGACGCGCTGGACGCGCTGCTGGCCGGAGCCGCGGCGCGGGCGCAGGACGCCGTAAACGACCTGCTGGCGCGGCACCCACCGCACCCCCGGCTGTCCGGGCACGGTTCGCGCTGGCACGTGCACGTGGCCGGGCCCGACGCGCCACCCGCCACCGAGGTCGCGGCCGCGGCCGCCTGGGGCCTGGCGCAAGGCGTCGTGCTGCACGGGATGGACCGGTGGGGCCGGTGCGAGGCCGCGGGCTGCGGCACGTACTTCCTGGACACGTCCACGAACCGGGCGAAGCGGTTCTGCTCGGCGCGCTGCGCGAACCGCGTGCACGTGGCCGCGTTCCGCGCCCGCCGGCGCACCTGACCTTCGGTCAGCCGAGCAGCGGGGCTTGCTCCAGCGCCGCGCGGACCGAGTCGAGCACGTCGTCGGCCGACCCGTCGGCGGTGAACCCGGCCGCCAGCCGGTGACCGCCACCGCCGCAGAGGCTCGCGGCCGCGCCGACGTCGACCTTGCTGTCCGCGCGCAACGACACCGACCAGCGATCCGCGGCCAGTTCCTTCAGCACCACCGACACCTCGGCCTCCGCCGTGGTGCGCACGATGTCGATCACGCCGTCGAGTTCTTCGCTGCGCACGTCGCCGGACTGCGCGAGCCGCACCTCCGCGTGCACCAGCCCCAGCCCCTGCGCCGCCGCGGGCTCCAGCGCGGCCCGGCCCAGCACCTCCGACAGCATCGGCAACCAGGCGAACGGGTGGGTGTCCATCAGCGAGCGGGTCAGGGCATCCGGATCGACCCCGGCCTCCAGCAGCCGCGCCGCCATCAGGTGGGTGGCCGCCGTGGCCCGCCGGAACCGGCCGCTGTCGGTGACCAGCCCCGCGTACAGGCAGCGCGCGATCGGCAGGTCCAGCGGGGCGCCGAGCTCGTCGAGCAACCTCAGCACCAGCACGACCGTCGCCACGGCCGTCTCGTCGATCACGTGGTGCGTGCCGAACCGCGGGTTCGCCACGTGGTGGTCGACGACGAGCACCGAGCCGCCCGCGTCGATCGTGGTCCGGACCCGGTCGGCGAGCGCCCCCAACCGCTGCAGGCTGCCCGCGTCGCACACCACCAGCAGCGGCGCGAGCGCGGGCACCTCGGCGGCGGGGACGATCAGTCCGTCGGCGTCGAGCATCCGCAGCGACGCGGGCACCTCGGCCGGGTGGCCGAACGACACCCGGACCCGCGCCCCCCGGGCGCGCAACGCCCGGCCCAGCGCCAGCGCGCTGCCCAGCGCGTCGGCGTCCGGGTTGACGTGCGCGAGCAGCGTCACGTCGGAGGCGTCGGCGAGCAGCCGCGCGGCTGCCGCCACCTCATCCGGCGTCGGCTCCGCAGCGGTTCCGGAATGCCCGTCCACAGGGTTCACCTCCACGCCGAACGGCACCGCACGACCGCGGTGCCGCCTTCAACGCACCGCATCCGCGCGGGCGGTTCAACCACTCTGTGGCCGATGCCGCAGATCGGCATCCTCGCCGGTCGACGGCTCGTCACCTGCGGTTTCCTCGTCGTCATCCGCGGTGTCCTCCGGTGCCGCACGGTAAGGATCCGCCTCCCCCGCGTGCTCCGCTCCCGAAGCCAGCCGGGCGACCTCCGCGTCGGCCTCCTTGGCCCGCGCGACCAGCTCGTCCATCCGGCGGGCGTCGTCCGGCACGGTGTCCGCGACGAACGTGAGCGTCGGGGTGAACCGCACGCCCGTCTGCGCCCCCACCCGGGACCGCAGCACGCCGGTGGCGCTGGACAGGGCGGCGGCGGTCGACGCGTAGTCGCTCTCGTCGCCGAACACGGTGTAGTACACCGTGGCGTCCCGCAGGTCCGGGGTGACGCGGGCGTCGGTGATCGTCACCATCGCCAGCCGCGGGTCCTTGACCTCGTACTCCAGTCCCGAGGCCACGATCTGCGCGATGCGCTTCGCGAGCCTGCGGGCGCGCGCCGTATCGGCCACGGCGCACCTCCTCCGTCGATCCTGCGCCCGGTGGTCCGGGCGTGAACAGTGTCCGCGCCACCGGCGGTCGAGCCGCCGCGGCGGGGCTCCCGGGCTGCCGGCCGCGGGGCGGTGCGGGCGACCGGGCAGGTTCCCTCGTGGGGAGAACCCGCCAGGGCCCGTCAGTCTTCCGGCCCCAGCATCCGCTGCCGGGCCGACAGGAGTTCCAGTTCGGGGCGCGCGGCGACGGCGCGTTCGCACGCGTCCAGCACCTCGCGCACGTGCGAGGCGTCGCCGGAGACCGCGCTCACCCCGATCAGCGCCCGGCGGTGCAGGTCCTGATCGCCCGCTTCCGCCGCGGCCACGTCGAAGCGCTTCCGCAGCTCGGCCACGACGGGCCGCACCACGGCGCGCTTCTGCTTCAACGAGTGGACGTCGCCGAGCAGCACGTCCAGCTCCAGCGCACCGACGTACATCAGCTCGCTCCTCGGATCACCACGCACCAGCACGACCACCGGGGGCCGCCCACGACGGACGACCCCCGGCGGTAGCGGATCAGTTGCGCGGCTTCTCCCGCATCTCGTAGGTCTCGATCATGTCGTCGACCTTGATGTCGGAGTAGGAGCCGAGCGTCAGACCGCACTCGAACCCGTCGCGGACCTCGGTGGCGTCGTCCTTGAACCGCTTCAGCGAGTTGAGGCTGAGGTTCTCGGCGACGACCACGCTGTCGCGCAGCAGCCGGGCCTTGGCGTTCCGACGCATGATGCCCTCGGTGACCATGCAACCGGCGATCGTGCCGACCTTCGAGGACTTGAAGACCTCGCGGACCTGCGCCTTGCCGAGTTCGACCTCTTCGTACTCGGGCTTGAGCATGCCCTTGAGCGCCTGCTCGATCTCCTCGATCGCGCGGTAGATCACCGAGTAGTACCGGATCTCCACGCCCTCGCGGTTGGCGACCTCGGCCGCCTTGCCCTCGGCCCGGACGTTGAAGCCCAGGACGATGGTGTTCTCCGCGGTGGCCAGGTTGATGTCGGACTCGTTGATGCCACCGACGCCGCGGTGGATGACCCGGAGCTCGACCTCCTCGCCCACCTCGATCTTCATGAGCGACTCTTCCAGCGCCTCGACGGTACCGGAGTTGTCACCCTTGATGATCAGGTTGAGCTGGTTGGTCTCCTTGAGCACCTTGTCCAGGTCTTCCAGGCTGACGCGCTTGCGCTTGGCGGCGTTCTGCGCCTCCCGGATGCGAGCACCCCGGCGGTCGGCGATCTGCCGCGCCACCCGGTCCTCGTCGACGACCAGGAACGTGTCACCGGCACCGGGCACCGAGGTGAACCCGATGACCTGCACCGGACGCGCCGGCATCGCCACCGCGACGTCCTCGTCGTGCTCGTTGATCATCCGGCGGACCCGGCCGTGCGCGTTGCCCGCGACGATCGAGTCACCCACGCGCAGCGAACCGCGCTGGACCAGCACCGTGGCCACCGGACCGCGACCGCGGTCCAGGTGCGCCTCGATCGCCACGCCCTGGGCCTCCATGTCGGGGTTGGCCCGCAGGTCGAGCGAAGCGTCCGCGGTCAGCAGGATCGCCTCGAGCAGACCGTCGATGTTGGTCCCCTGCTTGGCGGAGATCTCGACGAACATGGTGTCGCCGCCGTACTCCTCGGCCACCAGGTTGTACTCGGTGAGCTGCTGGCGGATCTTGTCCGGGTTCGCACCCTCGACATCGATCTTGTTGACCGCCACCACGATCGGCACGCCCGCGGCCTGCGAGTGGTTGATCGCTTCCACCGTCTGCGGCATGACGCCGTCGTCGGCGGCGACCACCAGCACGGCGATGTCCGTGGACTTCGCACCACGAGCACGCATGGCGGTGAACGCCTCGTGACCGGGGGTGTCGATGAAGGTGATCGGGCGCTCGTTGCCCTCCAGCTCGGTCACGACCTGGTAGGCACCGATGTGCTGGGTGATGCCACCGGCCTCGCCGGCCTGCACGTTCGCCTTCCGGATGGTGTCCAGCAGGCGCGTCTTGCCGTGGTCGACGTGACCCATGACGGTGACCACCGGCGGCCGGGCGGCCAGCTGCTCCTCGCTGCTGTCCGGGTCGCCGAAGCTGATGTCGAACGACTCCAGCAGCTCGCGGTCCTCGTCCTCCGGGCTGACCATCTCGACCCGGTAGTTCATCTCCTGGCCGAGCAGCTCCAGGATCTCGTCCGAGACGGACTGGGTCGCGGTGACCATCTCACCGAGGTGGAACATCGCCTGCACCAGCGAAGCCGGGTTGGCGTTGATCTTCTCGGCGAAGTCGGTCAGCGAAGCACCGCGACGCAGGCGCAGCGTCTCGCCGCTGCCGCGCGGCAGCCGGACACCGCCCACCGACGGCGCCTGCATGTTGTCCATGTACTCCTGGCGCTTCTGCCGCTTGGACTTGCGGCCACGACGCGCCGGACCACCGGGACGGCCGAAGGCACCGGCCGCGCCACCGCGACCGCCACCACCGGGACGGCCACCACCGCCCGGACGACCGCGGAAGCCACCACCGGCGGGAGGCCCACCGGCCGGAGCACCGCCGCCGCCACCACCGGGGCCGCCGCGGAAACCGCCGCCACCGCCACCGGGACGGCCACCGCCGCCACCGGGACGACCGCCACCGGCACCACCGGGACGACCGCCACCGCGGCCACCGCCGGGTCCACCGGGACCGCCGGAGCGGGCCGGGCGGGACGGCATCATGCCGGGGTTCGGACGCGGGGGCATCATGCCCGGGTTCGGACGGTTGCCGCCGCCCTCACCGCCGCCGCGCGGGGCGGGAGAACCGGCCGCCGGAGCCGTACCGGCGCCGCCCTGACCACCGCGGTCGGGGCGCTGCCCCTGCGGACCGCCGCGGCCGGGGCCGCCCTGGCCGCCGCCCTGGCGCTGCTGACCGCCACCGGCACCACCGGGACGCGGCGGACGCTGCGCCGGGGAGCCGGAGCCGACGCCGAACGGGTTGTTGCCGACGCGCGGCGAGCGCGGGCCGGGCTTGGGCTTGGCGCCCTGCGGCTTCGGCGGGACGGTGCCGTCACCGGCGTCGCCGCCCTGCTTGGATTCCTGCTTCGGACCGGGCCGGGGGCCGGGCTTCGGGGCACCGGGACGCGGCGCGGCGGCACGCTGCTCGCCGCCCTGCTGCGGGGCCGGGGCCTCGGCCGGACCGGCGGACGCCTGCGCGGCGGGAGCCTGCTCGAACGGAGCGGTCTCCGGGGCCGGCGGCTTCGGACCGGGCTTCGGGCCCGGCTTCGGACCGGGCTTGGGCGCGCCGGCCGGGGCCGGCTGGTCAGCGGACTGCTGGCCGCCGCCCTGCTGGTCACCGGACTGCGGGGCGGGTGCCTGCGGCCGCGGACCGGGCTTCGGACCGGGCTTGGGCGCGCCGTCACCGGACTGGCCTTCGGGCTTGCGCGGCGGCGCGGGCTTCGCCCCGCCGGAGCGACCGCCGGGCTTGCCTGCCTTGGGGTACGCGTCGCGAAGTCGGCGCGCCACCGGGGCTTCCACGGTGGACGACGCGGACTTGACGTACTCGCCCTGCTCGGCGAGCTTGTTGAGAACTTCCTTGCTAGTCACACCGAGCTCTTTAGCGAGCTCGTGCACGCGGGCCTTGCCTGCCACTGCACTCCTCATCTGGTGAGGCCGGGCGGCAGTCCCGCTCGACCTCGTCCTATCGCCGATGCGCGTTCATGTCTTCAGCTTCACGGCTGATTCATGACGGGTCGACCTGCTTCCTTACTGCTTCCGCGCGGGCGGTTCCCGCGTCGGTCTGGTGATGAGCCGCTCGCCGCGAGCTCCCCGGATTCCGGAGTGGAGCCCAGGTGTCCCTGCACGGCGGAGAGGTCCAGCGGCCCCGGCACGCGAAGTGCGCGGGGGAACGCCCGACGTCGCTCGGCGAGCCGCAGGCAACGGGGATCGGGGTGCAACCACGCGCCTCGACCCGGTCGCCTGCTTCGAGGATCGGGGACGACCGCGGGACCCGCGGAACCGTCCTCGGCCACCACTCGCAGCAGCTCGGCGGCCGACGTCCGGACGCGACATCCCACACAGGTGCGAACCGGCCCTTGATCACGGCGTTCGCCGTGCGTACCGGACGTTGTCGTGCGGATTCTCGCTCCCCTCGCGTCGAGCCACCAATGATTCTAACCCGCCGCCGCCAGTGCTCGTATCCGAGTCCGCCACCGAGGTGGCGGCGAACCCGGTGCCGGGCGTCGGCGGGCCGTCAGATCACTCCGCGGAACCGACCGCGGGCAGTTCGTCGACGCCCGGCGCGCCACCGGCAGGCGGCGCGACGGCCTGGCCCGCCGAGGTGGTCGGCGAGGCCGGGTCGGCATCGCTGCGGATGTCGATCCGCCATCCGGTGAGCCGGGCGGCGAGGCGGGCGTTCTGCCCCTCCTTGCCGATGGCCAGCGACAGCTGGAAGTCGGGGACGACGACGCGGGCGGTCTTGGTCCGCTCGTCGACGACCTCCACCGAGATCACCTTGGCCGGGGACAGCGCGTTGCCGACGAACGTCGCGGGGTCCTCCGAGAAGTCGATGATGTCGATCTTCTCGCCGCCCAGTTCGCTCATCACGTTGCGCACCCGCGCGCCCATCGGGCCGATGCAGGCGCCCTTGGCGTTGACGCCGCCGACCGCGGAGCGCACCGCGATCTTCGAGCGGTGACCGGCCTCGCGGGCGACCGCGGGGATCTCGACGGTGCCGTCGGCGATCTCCGGGACCTCCAGCGCGAACAGCCTGCGCACCAGGTTGGGGTGGGTGCGGGACAGGGTGATCTGCGGGCCGCGGGCGCTGCGGGAGACGCCGACGACGTAGCACTTGACGCGCGTGCCGTGCTCGTAGCGCTCGCCCGGCACCTGCTCGGCGGCGGGGATGACGCCCTCGCTGTCCCCGACCTGCACGACGACCATGCCGCGCGAGTTGGCCTTGGCGTCGCGCTGCACGACGCCGCCGAGGATCTCGCCCTCCTTGGTGGAGAACTCGCCGAAGGTGCGCTCGTGCTCGGCGTCGCGCAGCCGCTGCAGGATGACCTGGCGCGCGGTGGTCGCCGCGATCCGCCCGAAGCCCTCGGGCGTGTCGTCCCACTCCTCCTCGACCTCGCCCTCGGCGTCGAGGGTGTGCGCGAGCACCCGCACCACGCCGGTCTTGCGGTCCACTTCCACCCGGGCGTGCTGCTGGTGCCCCTCGGTGTGCCGGTATGCCGTCAGCAGCGCTGATTCGATCGCTTCCAGGACCGTCTCGAACGGGATGTCCTTGTCGCGTTCGATCGCTCGCAGCGCGGCGATGTCGACGTTCACCTCGACTCCTCCGTGTCTTCCCGGTCGTCGCCTTCCGGGCCGTCGGCCGCCCGCTTGAGCAGGACGAGGTCCTGCGCCGGTGGCTGCTGGAATTCCACCTCGACCACCGCGCGCTCGATGTCGCGGTAGGCCAGCGTGCGGATCTGCTGGTCGGCCAGCACCTGCACGCCTTCGTCGTCGGCGGCTCCGACGCGCGCGGTCAGGTCGCCGCCGCCGGAGAGCTTGATCTTGACCAGCCGGTGCCGGGCGCGGCGCCAGTGCCGGGGCCTGGTCAGCGGTCGGTCGGTGCCGGGCGAGGTCACCTCCAAGGTGTACGCCCCGGCGAGCACGTGCTCGTGCGCGTCCAGCACTTGCGAGACGGCTCGGCTCAGCTCGGAGATCTCGTCGAGACCCACCCCGTCGTCGGAGTCCACGACGACCTTCACCAGGCGGCGTCTGCCCGCCTGCTGCACGTCGAGCTCCTCGAGGTCGAAACCGGCTTGGGACACGGCGTCGGCGACGACGGGCTCCAGCAGCGCGACGGCCTCATCGCGCGGCGGGCTGGACACGTTGGCACTCCTAGATTCGGGGATGATCGGGTCACTTCGGAGGTGATCGGGCCGGGCGGTCCGGCGACGCCCGGTTCGGGCGGCGCCGCCTTCGGCCGGACTCGCGAAACCCACGTCCGGCGCTGGGCGCGCGGGCCGCGGTCGTCCAGCTTATCTGGTCGGTTCCAGGCACGGCGCGGCATGGCCTCCGTCCGGCCCAGCGCGGCGGCCGGGGGCCTGCCTGGCAGGATGGATCAGCGTGCGAGCCCCCCTCCCCTCCCGTCACTCGAACGGGTCTGCGCGTATCGGACGTCGCGCGGTGTTGCGGCTGCTGGCGGCCTTGCCCGCGGTGGCCGCGGTGAGCGCCGCGTGCGCGAGCGGCGAGGACGCGCCGGACCCGCTGACGGCCCTCGCGACCGCCGCCCGGTCCGATGCGGCGCTGGCGCAGGGCGTCGCGCGCAGCCACCCCTCGCTGGGGGCGGGCGCCGGCGCGGTGGCGGAGATCCGCGCCGAGCACGCGCGGCTGCTGCAGCAGGAGATCGACCGCCTCGATCCGCCCGACGAGCCCCGCGAGCACCGGGCTCCCGCCGCGCAGGTGCCCGCCTCGCCGCCCGAGGCGCAGGCCGCGCTGAAGCAGGCGCTGGCCGCGGCGGAGCAGGCCGCCGCGAAGCTGTGCCCGAGCCTGCCCGGCTACCGGGCGGGGCTGACCGGATCGATCTCGGCGAGCTGCGCGAGCCTGGCGGAGGTGCTGGCGTGAGCGGAGAACTGCCGGACGAGGCCAAGACCGCCGTGAACGCGGCGCTGGACGCGGAGAACGCCGCGGTGTGGACCTACGAGCTGGTGACCGCGTTCGTGACCCGCTCGCAGGTGCAGGCGGCCGTCGCCGAGGCCACCGGAGTCCACGAGGGGCACCGGGACGAAGCGCAGCGCCTGATCAGCGCCACCGGAGCCACTCCCCCGGCGGCCGCGCCCGCCTACTCGCTGCCGGACCGGGTCACCGACGAGGGCTCGGCCATCCGCGCGCTCGTCGTCGCCGAGCGGGAGTGCGCGATCGGCTGGCGCGCGGTGCTGGAGAACACCGCGCCGGACGAGGTCGACCCCGCGGTGCGGCGGCTGGCGCTCACCGCCCTGACCACGGCCGCCACCCGCGCCACCCGCTGGCGCATCACGATCGGCCAGGACCCAGCGGCGGAAGCCCAGCCCGGCAAGCCCTGAACGGCGCCCCGCTGGTCCGGGAGCCGCTGACCGGCGGTGCGCACGCGGATCCCCGAGGTTCCAGCGGCGGAGGTACCGCTGGGGTTCCGCCGTCCGCGCGGCAGGAGGTTCAGCCGCTGTCCTGCGGCCAGCCGAGGCGCACGGCGTCCTTGGTGACGTCGGTGAGCCGCTGGTCCTCGTAGTTGTCGGGCTGCCCGAAGTACCCGGACTCACCGACGACGACGAGCCGGTCCTGCTGCTCGGAGTGGTAGCCCACGTCGCTGGTGAGCCCCGGGAAGTCGTCGGGCAGGTCCGGGCCCGAGGAGACCAGGTCCATCACGTTGCCGGTGTCGTCCTGGGTGACGAGCTCGTTGAGCTGCGCGGCGCTCGCCGAATCGGCCAGCCGCACGGTGACCACGGAGGTGAGCACGCGCTGCCCGTCCGGCAGCGTGGTGGTGTAGAGCGCCCGGGTGAGGTGCTCGCAGCCGTGCTCGCCGAAGAACGCCTTGATCTGGCCGGTGGAGACGTTGGCGCAGCCCTGGCGCCCCTCTTCGCGCACTTCCAGGTTGAACCGGTTCTGCGTCTGCGGGACGGGCGCAGGCGGGTCGGCCGCCTGGTCGTCACCGGAGGAGGGCTTGATCAGCAGCCAGAGCAGCCCCGAGACGACGGCCACGCCGAACAGCACGAGCCCGCGCAGCACCCAGCCGGAGGGCGTGATGGAGGTGCCCGCGAGCAGGCCGCCGCCCGCGCGCGCCGCCGGTTCGGGACGGACGGGTGCCTGCCTGCTGGTGGAGGGGTAGGCGCGCCGGTTGATGTCGCCGTGCTGCTGGGCCGCTCCGTTCGGCTGCCCGGGTGGTTGCTGCGCCGGGGCCTGCTGGGCGGGTTGCTGCGGGGCCGAGTGCTGCTGGGGGGATTGCTGCTGCACCGGTGCCTGCTGGGCCGGGTTCTGCTGGCCGTAGCCCTGCTGCGGGTACTGCTGCTGGCCGGGGTGCTGCGCGGCGTACTGGCCGCCCCAGCCCTGGTAGTGCTGCGGGTAGGCCTGCTGGTGCGCGGTCTGCGCCGCGTGGTTCTGGCCCTGGTGCTGCTGCGGCTGGCCGTAGCCGGGCGTGCCGGGTCCGGGCTGCGGCGCGTGCGGCTGGGCGCCGTGCGGCTGCTGGGCCGACGGCTGCTGGAACGCGGGGCGGGTCGTCTCGCCGGGTCCGCCCAGGGTGTCCGGGCTGAAGTCGGTGGGACTGGCGCTGCGGTGCTCGTGGTTCACCAGGGAGTTGTCGCGCTGGAGTGGCGCAGTGTCAGCTCGCTGCGCGTTCTGCGGCGAGCCTGTCATCTCTTCGGGTGCACCTTGGGGGTCCGGCACGGGCACTAACGGTAGCGGTTGCGGATCGCGCGCAGAACAGCACGTGCGCAGCGAAGACGTTCCGGCTGCTCAGCCACGCAACGCGCGGAGCACCAGGTCGACGTCGGTGTCGGTGTTGTACAGGTGGAACGCCAGCCGTGCCTTGCCCGCCCGGGCCGCGCACGCGATGCCCGCGTCGGCGAGCCTGCGGGCGGCGTCGTCGCCGGGCACCGCCACGATCGGCGAGCCGGCGGGAACGAGGCCGAGTTCGGCGCGCACCCGGTCGGCCAGCCCGGTGCAGTGCGCCCGCACCTGCTCCAGGTCGAGGGCGGCGAGCTCCCGCATCGAGGCGGCCGCGCCGACCTGGGCCAGCCACACCGGCGACAGGTCGAGCCCGCGCCCGCCCGGGGCCTGCTTCAGCGGCAGCCCGTAGATGCTGTCCATGCCGCCCCCGGCGTACCAGTTGGCGTGGCTCGCCCGCGGCGCGGGAGCGTCCGGGTGCTGCGCGAGCCAGGAGGACCCGCGCGGCGCGAGCAGCCACTTGTAGCCGGTGCCGACGACGTGATCGGCCCAGTCGAGCCGCATCGGCAGCCAGCCCGCGGCCTGGGTGGTGTCCAGCAGCACCCGAGTCGGCCGGTCCCGCACCGCTTCGCGCAGCGCCTCCAGGTCGACGAGCCTGCCGTCGGCGGACTGCACGACGCTCACCGCCACCAGGTCGTGGTCGGCGGCCTTCTCCGGGATCGCTTCGAGCGGGACCTCCTCCACCTGCACGCCGCGGTCGGCCTGCGCGGCGAACGGGAAGGTGACGCTGGTGAACTCGTCCTCGGCGACCAGCACGCGGGCTCCGTCCGGCAGGTCGGCGGCGATGATCCCGACCAGCTGGGAGACGGTGGCGCCGACGGCGACGCGGTCGGCGGGCACGCCGACGAGCCGGCCGAACAGTTCTCGTCCCGCGTCGGTGTCGGCGTCGAAGTCGGTGGGCCGGGCCCCGCCCGCGCCCCAGGTGGCGACCGCGGCGGTGACGGCCTCGACGGTGCCGGTGGACGGCACGCCGATGCTCGCGGTGTTCAGGTATCCGTCGGGGACGTCGAACCGGAGGCCGAAGGCGGTGCGCATGTTCCGATCCTCGTCGATGCGGTGGCCGGTGCGCCAGCACCGGATGCGCGGCCCGGCGGGACCGCCGACCACGCGCGGCCGGGGAAGCGCGGCCCACCGCAACCGGAGCGGCAGGACGGGCCGCGCGGCGCTCCGTTCTACCGTGGCGGTATGCGCAGTGAGGAAGTGGAGATCCGGACCGGTTCCGTCGAGGTGGTCTACGACCTGGGTGCCGAGTGCGACCGGTTCCTGCGGTCGGCGGGGGCCGGGGACGGCCTGCTGAACGTGTGGGTGCCGCACGCGACGGCGGGCCTCGCGGTGATCGAGACGGGTGCGGGAAGCGACGACGACCTGCTGGCCCAGCTGCGGGAGCTGCTGCCCGCGGACCGGCGGTGGCGGCATCGGCACGGTTCGCCCGGGCACGGGCGCGATCACGTGCTACCCGCGCTGGTACCGCCCTACGCGACGGTGCCGGTGCTGGACGGGCGGATGGCGCTGGGCACCTGGCAGTCGGTCTGCCTGGTGGACACCAACGTGGACAACCCGGTGCGGCGGGTCCGGTTGAGCTTCGTCGAAGGCTGATTCCACCTCTTCGGGTGAAACCGGGCCGGGCGCGGAGATGGCTCACATCTTGATCATGGTCGCGAGGTGTCGTGCCAGGATGGGGCGATGACCTCCCGACTCGTGCTGTGGGACGTGGACCTCACCCTGATCGACGCGCGCGGCATCGGCGTCGACTGGTACCGGCGCACTCTCGCCGAGGTCACCGGGACGTCCCTGCGGCACGTGCCGGACATGGCGGGCAAGACCGAGCTGGCGATCACCGGCGAAGTGCTCGCCGCGCACGGCATCGACGCCGCCACCGACACCGTGCACGCCATGTTCCGCACCCTCACCGACGTGGTGCTGGCCGATCTGGACTCGCTGTCGTTGCGCGGCAGCGCGATGCCGGGGGCGGCGGAGGCGCTGGCGGCGCTCGCCGAGGTGCCCGGCGTGGTGCAGAGCCTCGTCACCGGCAACCTGCCGGAGGTCGCGTTCCACAAGCTCGACGCGTTCGGCCTGCACCGGCACGTGGACTTCGACATCGGCGGGTTCGGCGCCGACTCCCCGCACCGGCACGACCTGATCAGCGCCGCGGTCGGCAAGGCCACCGCCAAGCACGGTGCCGAGTTCGCCCCGGAGACCGTGGTCGTCGTCGGCGACACCCCGCGCGACGTGGCGGGCGCGCTGCACCACGGGGCGGTGGCGGTCGGCGTGGCCACCGGGCGCAGCGACGAGCAGGAGCTGCGGGACGCGGGCGCGCACGTGGTGCTGTCCGACCTCACCGACACCGGCGCGGTGCTCAAGGCCGTCCAGGGCTGATCGATCCGCGCGAACGCGGTGTCCGAGGTGATCTCCTGCGCTATACGTGGAGGATGACCGGAGACCGCGCCCACGACGGTTCCGCCGGGCAGTGGGCCCGGCGCACCGCGGCGCAGGAGATCCGCACCAGCAACGCGGTGCACCGCAACGACGGCCTGGTCGTGCAGGCCGGGCAGATCAACGGCGACGTGCACTTCGCCGCTCCCGTGCCGCCGCCGCGCCCGCTGGCCTCGACGCTGCCGCGCGCACCGGCCCGGCTGGTCGGCCGCGAGGCGGAGCTGGACGCCGTGCTCGGCGCGGAGAACCCGGTGCGGCTGCTGACCGGCATGGGCGGCTGCGGCAAGAGCGCGCTGGCGATCGCGGCGGCGGACCGGTTGCGCGGGGAGCACCCCGGCGGGGTCGTGCTGCTGCCCTGCCGCGGCTACCGGGACCGCGGGGAGTTCGGGCTGCGGGAGGCGATCGCGGAACTGCTGGCGCTGCTGGAGGTGCCCGCCGCGCACGCGGTCGGCGTCGGGCTGCTGCACCGGCGCTTCGCCGAATTCGCCGCGGCCGGGCTGCCGCTGCTGCTGGTGCTGGACGACGTGGGTCCGCACTGGGACGTGGCCGCGCTGCTGCCGTCCGACCCGGTGCACGGGGTGCTGATCACCTCCCGCGACGAGCTCGACGTGGACGCGGAGCCGGTCCGGCTCGGCGCGCTGCCCGCCGGGTCGGCGGTGGAGCTGCTGCGGCGGGAGATCGCTCGGGGCGACCCGGCGGACCCGCGCGCGCGGCTGCGGGAGGACCTGCTGCTGGTGGCGGAGCGCTGCGGGCACCTGCCGCTGGCGCTGCGCGTGGTCGGCGAGCTGCTGCGCGGCGATCCGCGCCGGGAACCCCGGGTGGTGGCCGCGGACCTGGGCTCGCCGCACCGGCTGTCGGTGCTGGAGAAGGTGCGGTCGGCGGTGGCGCTGTCCACGGCGGCGCTGCGGGAGTCGCCGAACCGGGTGGACCGGTCCGCCGCCGCGCTGTTCGAGCGGCTGGGCCTGCTGCCGGGCGTCGAGTTCACCGCGGCCCGCGCGGCGGTGCTGCTCGACGAGTCCGACCCGCGGTTCGCGCGGCTGCTGCTGGACCGGTTGTGCGCGGCGCACCTGCTGGAACCGCGCGCGGACGGCGGCGCGTTCCACGACCTCACCGGCGAGTGCGCGGCGGAGTCCTTCGCGGCGCTGCCCGCGCGGCTGCGGCGGTCGCTGGCGCTGCGGTTCGCCGAGCACTGCGCGGACGTCGCGGACGCGGCGGTGGCACCGCTGCGGCCGGGTGCGGACGCCACCTCCGAGCAGGTCGGCGCGGGGTTGCGCACGCTGCACGACGAGCACGACGCGCTGCTGGCGGGCCTGACCGACGCGGTGGCGCGCGGCACCGCCGGAGCGGACGCGGAACGGCTGTGCGCGGCGGCGGTGCGCGTCGCGGAGGCGCTGCTCGTCCGCTGCGAGCGGACCGGCCGGGTGCACGAGGCGCGGCGGGCGGCCGAACCGCTGCTGCTCGCGTCCCGGGTGCTGGGCGATCAGGACGCCGAGCTGCGCGCGCTGCTGGCGCTGTGCGAGGCGCACCTCGCCGGCGGGCGGCCCGGCGCGGCCGCCGGGTACGTGCGGCAGGCGATCGAGCTGACCCGCGCGCGCTACGCCGCGCCCCGCTTCCTGGCCACGTTCTCCCGGACCATGGCGACGTACGCGCGGCTGGCGGCGGAGACCGGCGAGCACGAGGTGGCGGCCGCCGAGTACCGGCGGCTGCTGGACCGGCACCGGCGCGACGAGGACGCGCCCGGGCGGTGCGCCGCGCTGGGCGGGCTGGGCCGGGTCGCGCTGCTGCGCGGTGACCTCGACGAGGCGGCGCGCCGGTACGAGGCGGCGCGGGCGCTCGCCGACCGGCACGGGCTCGCGGAGCAGGCGGAGATCGCGTGGAACGCGCTGGGCGTGGTGCTGGCGCGCCGGGGCGAGGTCGACGGCGCCGCGGACTGCCACCGGGCCGCTCGGGACTCGGCCGAGCGCCACGGGTTCCCGCACCGCGCGGCGATCGCGGTGCACCACCTCGCGGATCTGCGGCTCGCCGTGGGCGACGCCGAGGGGGCGCGGCAGCACTACGAGCGCTGCGCGCGGCTGTACCGGGAGGCCGGCGACCACCGGCGTGCCGAGGAGCTCGCCGACCGGCTGGCCGCGCTCCCGGACGAGCCCCCCGACCTGCCTGCCGAGCCCCCGCCG